>CAMCPF010000058.1 GCA_945876515.1 Candidatus Kuenenia stuttgartensis | reverse complement strand
CCTCCGGCCGGCGGTCGCACCTCCGGGCGACCGTGCTCGTGAACGGGGCGGCGTTGTGAGTCTGTTAAGACGAATCGACGTCTTCGCTGATGGCGTAAGGGGCTGCCCGTGGCCTCGAGCGGGCTGTGGAAGCGAGCGAAGCCAGGGATGGCGAAGCGAAGCGGACACGCAGTGAACGGAGGCCTGGAAGGCCGAAGTGAACGTCTAGCGAGAGGACACGGGCAGCCCCGACCCACATCCGGCTGGCGGCGGGCTATAATCGGGTCGAGGAGACGAACCCGATGGCCGTGGCTTCCGAGTTTTCGCTGGGCAGCGTCGAGACGGCGCTTTCGCCGCAGGAGCGGTTCGAGGAGTTTCTCCAGTCCCGTGGCAAGCGGGTCACACGCCAGCGGCGGGTGATCGTCGATCACGTGGCCAGCCGCCACGAGCACTTCGACGCCGAGCAACTGCTCGCCGATCTTCGCAAGACCCGTGAGGGGGCCCGGGCCAGTCGGCCCACCGTCTACCGCACCCTCTCCGAGATGGTCGATGCCGGCCTGCTCAAGAAGATGGTGCTCGACGGCCGCGCCGTCTACGAGCACGACTACGGCTACCCGCAGCACGACCACCTGTACTGTGCCGGCTGCCGCAAGCTGATCGAGTTCTCGAGCGAGGAGGTGGCTCGGATCTGCGACGCCGTCGCTGGCGGCCACCAGTTTCGGGCTCAGTCGCACCGGCTGATCGTGACCGGCATCTGCCTCGACTGCCGTACCAGCCGCAGCAAGACCCGACTCCAGGACCGGGTGTAGAAACCAGGAGCCTGGACCCGCGCGGGACCGCGCCCCTGCGGATCTGCCCCGCCTCAGACCTTGAGCGCCTCGTCGATCGGCCGGGTGGGGCAGTCAGCCAGGGCGGCCTGCACCGCGCCCGCCACGAACTCCTCGACCTGCGCGGCCGCCCGGCCCGCGAGATCGTCGGCCTGCATCGCCGCCACAAGGTCCACTCCGGCAAACAGCGGGTCGCCCGCGAGCCGATCAGCCAGGTCGTTGGCCTCGCCGTCACGGATTCGGGCCGTGGCGGCGTGGCTGTGGACGCGGAGCGCCTCGTGCAGCGCCTGCCGGTCGCCGCCGGCCTGCGTGCCGGCCATCAGGATCTTCTCCGCGGCGAGGAAGGGAAGGTGGGCCTCGAGGTTGCGGCGGATGCTCCCCGGCAAGACGACCAGACCAGCGGCGATGTTGGCGTAGAGCACGAGTTGGGCGTCGGTCGCGAGGAAGGCCTGCGGCAGCACGAGTCGCCGCGGGGCCGAGTCGTCGAGCGTCCGCTCGAGCCACTGCGTAGCGGCCGTCTGGCCGGCCGTGACCGCCAGGCCCATCACGAACCGCCCCAGGCCGCACATCCGCTCGGCCCGCATCGGGTTCCGCTTGTAGGGCATCGCCGAGGAGCCCACCTGCTCCTTCTCGAACGGCTCCTCCATCTCGGCCCAGGCCGCCGCCAGCCGCAGGTCGTTGCCCGCCTTGTGGCACGACTCCGAGACGCCGGCGAGCGCCGCGGTCACCTGGGAGTCGATCTTGCGGGTGTAGGTCTGCCCCGTCACCTCGTACGAGGAGTGGAAGCCGAGCTTGTGGGCCACGAGCTCGTCGAGACGGCGGACCTTCGCATGGTCGCCGGCGAAGAGTTCGAGGAAGCTGGCCTGCGTGCCCGTCGTGCCCTTCACGCCGCGCGCCCGCAGCAGCTTGCGGCGGTGGGTGATCTCCTCGAGATCGAGCAGGAGGTCGTGGATCCAGAGGCAGATCCGTTTGCCGATCGTGGTCGGCTGTGCCGGCTGCAGATGGGTGCGGCCGAGGCAGACGATGCCCTTGGTCTCGATCGCCTTGGCGGCCAGCCGTTCGATCACCATCGCCAGCCGGGCGGCCACGAGGTCAAGCGACTCCCGCATCAGTACGAGGTCGGTGTTGTCGGTCACGAAGGCGCTGGTAGCGCCCAGGTGGATGATCGGCCGGGCGGCGGGGCAGTCGTCGGCGAAGGCGTGGAGGTGGGCGAACACGTCGTGCCGCATCCGCCGCTCGTAGTCGGCGGCCTTCGTGAAGTCGATCGTGTCGAGGTGGGCCCGCATCTCCGTGAGCTGCGCCGGGGTGATCGCCAGCCCGAGCTCCGCCTCGCCCTCGGCCAGCGCCAGCCAGACCCGCCGCCAGAGCGAGTAGCGGTGGTTGTCGCTCCACAGCCGGGTCATCTCCGCCGAGGCGTAGCGGGCGGCCAGAGGGTTGTCCCAGCGGTCGCGGTCGTGGTTGGCGGGGGGCTGCAAGGCATGCATCTCCTGCGGGCGGGGCGTCAGCGACGAGCCTTCGGGCGAAGGCGATCATCTGGCCGCGCCATTTTGCAGAACAACCGCTCCACCGCCAGCCTCGCCCGCAGGCCACGGGAGGCTTCGCCCTTGAGCGCCAGGTCGAGGTCCCTGAGCCAGACGGGCAGGCGGCGGGCCCGCGCGGCGCCGAGCTGGTTGAGCGACTCCCGCGCCTGGGCGAGCGCCTTGGGCCAGGCGGCCACGCCGGCATCGCGGAGCGCGGGCTCCACGCCCGCCGGGCGACCCGCCCCCGCGGGCAGGGCGAGCAGCCGGGCGGCGGTCGAGAGCTTGCGGAGCACGGCGCTGGCCTGGGCCGCGATGGCGATCGGGCTCTCGCCGGTCTCGAGCAGGGCGGCGAGCTCCGCGAGCGCCGCCGGCGCGTCGCCCGAGGCGGCCGCGTCGATCATGCCCCAAGCCGATCGCTCGCCTGGCGTGCCCACGAACTCTTCGATCGCCTCAGGCTGGAGGGGCGTGCCTCGGGCGGCGGCCGGCGTGGCCGCCGCCAGCCGGGCGAGCGCCTGATCGACCTGGCCGAGATGGCCGCCGAGCCGTTCGAGCAGCTGTTCGGCGGTGGCGGCGGCGAGCTTCACCCCGTGGCCCGCCTCGGCCCACTTCCGCACCCAGCCGGCCATGTCCTGCCGGGCCGGGATCGCGGTTTCGATCACGAGCCCGTGCGCCGCGGCCGCTTTGGCCAGCCGCGTCGCGGCCGGGAATGACTTGACCTCCAGGATCACGAGGCCGCGGCTGCCGCGGGAAGCGGAGGCGATTCGTTCGAGCGACTCGCGGGCCGCCGTCACGAAGGCATCGGCCTGTCGGACCACGGCCGCCCGTGTGGCGGAGGCGAACAGGGAAACCGTGGCCGCCTCGTCGAACACGTCCCGTGGGTCGAGCGGCTCTTCTCCAGCGAACTCCCGCCAGGCCCAGGCCCGGTCGGCCTCCTCGGGCACCAGTCGGTCGCGGAGCAGCACGAGGCAGCGGCGTGCGAGGAAGGGTTCGCCGCCGGAGATCACCACGATCGACGGGGTGTCGAGCCGCAGCTTTGCGGGATCGAGCAACAGATCGAGGGCATGCGTGCCGCCAGCCAAGTCACCAGCCTCCGGAGCTTCCGGAGCGGAGTGTAGCGGAGCGGCGCCGGCTACGGCGCCGGCACGACCCGCAGGCCGCCGAGCCTGCCGCCGAACCGCGTCGGGGCGACCGAGACGGCTTCTTCGCTGACCACGGCCGCAGGGTTGCCGGCGGCGTCGGTGGCCTCGACGCGGATGAACACCCGCGCAGGCACGTTCTTGCCAGGCTCCCAGCGGTGCACGCCCTCGTTCGCCGCGGCCGTGGTGATCGTCGCCCATGGGCCTTCGGCATTCGGCGAATAGAGGAGCCGCACGGAGTTCGAGGCCAGGAGGGGGTCGCGGGCCGCGTAGCGAATCACGAGCGCGTCGGTGGCGGTGCTCTCGTCGCGGTCGACGCCGGCCAACGCGACCTGCGGCGGCTCTTCGTCGATGCCGACCCAGGCGTCCGGCTCCGCGCCGCTGCGTGGGCCGCCGTCGGCGTCGGGCACGTCGGCGACCAGTTCCAGCCGCACCCCGTAGAAGCCTCCCTCGGTGAGTTCCACGTCGATCGGGCTGCGGCCGTCCCTGTCGATCGCTGCCTGCTGCCAGGTGAGGCCGCCGTCTCGGGTGGTCCAAAGCTCGGCCCGGAGCGGGCCGGCGGCCCGGCGGACGGCCGGAATCTCGTAGTCCCAGGCGAACCGCCGCGAGCGGGCCAGGTGCAGCGGGCGGCCGCGATATTCCAGCGGTTGGCCCTCGGCGGCGGGCCTGGTGATTCCGGCTGCGGTCAAGGGATCGTTGGTGGACACCGGTCGGGCCGGGCTGCGGCGGGGCGGTTCGTCATCGGACCGGGGGAGAAGGCCGGCGGCCGACGGGGTGCGGGAGGCCTGCCGCGGGGACGCGGCGGTGACCTGCCCAGCCTCGGGAGCGTCGCTGCTCCAGCGGGACGCCTCGGCGGGCCACGCCCCGGCGGCGGGGGCGAGCACGCTCGTCGTGGTGGGGGGCGTGGCGGTTGGCGAAGCGGGGTCGAACGGGGCCGCGGCCGGCGCGGCCGTGGGGAGCAGGTCATCCGTGACCGCGGCCTGAGCCGGAAGCGGAGGCACGCCGAGTTCCTGGGCGAGCGCCGTCTGATCGACCCGGGGGTCGGTTGGCTCGAGCGAAAACTGCCGAACGGTCTGGTTGCCGGCCTGGTCGGAGATCGCGATCCGGACGACCAACTGCTCCACCTTCTCGCCAGCCCACCAGATCGTCTCGCCTACGAGATGGGCGGGCGTCTCGCGGGCCAGGACCGCGTCGGCGGCCACGCTCTTCCAGCCGCGATCCTCCTTGCCGCGATACTCCACCACGAGCGAGTCGAGTCGGAGTGAGTCGTCGGCGGCCGCGTAGCGACAGACGATCTCGCCGTCAGAGCCTTTCCAGAGACGGGCGGCAAGCCGCGGGCCCGCGGCATCGACGAGCACGCGGATGTCGGGACCTTCGCCGCCGCGGGAGCGGCCCTTGCGGTCGATCGCCCGCAGCCGAAACCAATACTCGCCGTCCACGTCGGCCGAGTAGGTGAACGAGCCGGCCGTGGGGGCGGACTCGCCGGCGGCAGACCACGTGGCGCCGAGGTCCTTGGAGACGTTGAGCACGACCCGCTGCGGGGTCGCGTCGGCGTCGGGATCCTGCGACTTCGGCAGCCGAAACGGGATCGCGAACGTGCGATTGTTGGTGCGGGCGAGCGGCGGCAGGCCGGGAGCCTCGGGCAGTGTCTGCGCTGAAACCCAGCCGGCCGCGGCAATCGCGAGCGCCGCCAGGCAGCCCACGGACGCCCGACGCCTCAGTCGGCGGTGAGCCAAGCCCGGGTTGCGATCCACTGAGTGTGCCATGTCGGCATCCATCGGCGCGACCGGGCCGGCAAAGTCAGTCATTTTCGCTACGACCCGAAAAATCTTCCCGGTCGCCCGGGGCCCCGGCCCGGAGTGGGGGCGGCCGACGCCCGCCCGGCGTCAGGGTGGGCAAAATGACGCGGGCCGCGAAGCGGCGGGGTTTTCGCTGGACCTGATGATCGGCCCGTCGCCATACTCGACCGAGGGAGCGGATGATGATTGGCATCGCCGCCCCGGCCCATGGCTGGGTCCCGATGGAGGCGACGGTGTCTGACACGCTGGGCTTGGAGTCGATCCTGGGGCCGGTGTTCGTCAAGGCGCTGCCCAGCCTCGCTCTGCTCCTCGTGGCGGTGGCGACGGGTGCGGTGGCGCTCGTCGCTCTCCGGCGGCGGCTCCTCCCGGTCGGTTCGCAGCCGGGTTGTCGGTCCGGATTTCGGGCTGGGAACCTGCGGCCCAAGATGGGAGAGTCGGGTCGTGGCGATTGGGAAAACATGCTTGCCAGCTACAAAAATCTCCGGGACGAGGGTGTGCTGAGCGAGGAAGAATTCCGAAAAGTAAGAACACTCGTCGATCCGCGCATGCGGACCGGCGCGCCCGAACTCCACGCGTGGCACTGGCCGCCGACGGATCCCGCAGGGCCAGAAGCAGCGAGGGAATGAACTGATGGCATCCGGAAAAGACTCGGGGGGGCTGGGCCGTCGCGGTGCCGGCGGAACGACCAAGAAGAACGCCTTCTGCTCGTTCTGCCGCAAGAGCTACCGCGACGTCGGTCCGCTCGTGGAGGGGCCGGGTGACGTCTACATCTGCGGCGAGTGCATCGAACTCTGCCAGTCGATCCTCGATCAGGAGAAGAAGCGGCGGGGCACGAGCAAGCAGCTGTTCACGGCGATCCCCTCGCCGCGGGAGATCGTGTCCCATCTCGATCAGTACGTGATCGGGCAGCAGCACGCCAAGCGGGTGCTCGCGGTCGCCGTCCACAGCCACTACAAGCGGCTCAACTTGGGCAAGGACGGCAGCGACGTGGAGGTTGACAAGTCGAACATCCTGCTGCTCGGCCCCACCGGCTGCGGCAAGACACTCCTGGCGCGGACGCTGGCCCGGATCCTCGACGTGCCGTTCGCGATCGGCGACGCCACCACACTTACCGAGGCGGGCTACGTGGGCGAGGACGTTGAAAACCTGCTCCTCAAGCTCTTGAACGCCGCCGATTACGACGTCGAGGCCGCCCAGCGGGGGGTGCTCTACATCGACGAGATCGACAAGATCGGCAAGACGAGCCAGAACGTCTCGATCACCCGCGACGTGTCGGGTGAGGGCGTGCAGCAGGCACTGCTCAAGATGCTCGAAGGCACCGTGGCCAACGTGCCGCCGCAGGGCGGCCGCAAGCATCCCGAGCAGCAGTACATCCAGCTCGACACCTCCAACATCCTGTTCATCTGCGGCGGGACGTTCGTGGGCATCGACAAGATCATCGCCAAGCGGCTCGGCAAGCGGACGATCGGCTTCGGCCAGCCAACGGATCAGCGGGGCGACGCCGACCTGGCGGAACTCCTGCCGCAGGTCGATTCCGACGACATCCTCGAGTTTGGCCTGATCCCGGAGCTGGTCGGCAGACTGCCGGTGATCTCCTCGCTCCAGCCGCTCGACGAGGCGGCGCTGGTGAACGTGCTGACCGAGCCCAAGAACGCGCTCGTCAAGCAGTATCAGAAGATGTTCGGCCTCGAGAACTGCACGCTCGAGTTCACCGACGAGGCCCTCCGGGCGATCGCCCGCAAGGCGATGAAGAAGGAGACGGGGGCCCGCGGCCTGCGGAGCATCATGGAAGACACGATGCTCGACATCATGTTCGATCTCCCCGATCACCAGGGCGCGACCTACGTGATCAACGATCGGAACGTCGCGGGCGCGGAGCCGGTGATCCCGCTCCGCGAGGCCCGGACGAAGAGCGCGTAATAAAAAGCGACTGTCAGGGTCGTCTGGTCGTACCGTTCGCGGGCAACCGATCAAAACGGGTTGTCCACGGCTTCCTCGGGCATGTCCATCCCCGGGGTTGGGATCGCCTCGCCCTCGACGCCGTTGACCGCCCTTATGATCTCGGAGGCGTAGATCTGGAAGGGCCGGCTGGCTGACTGCACCACGAGGCGGTCTCCGCCGATACGGGTCACCGCGGCGGCCGGATCACCCGCGGGACCCAGGGCCTGGTTGCACAGGGCCACGAGGGCCGTCGCGAGCTCGGTCGCCAGCAGGGCATCGCGAACCCGATGAATGCGGGTGGGGATCTGGCTTGCCTTCCGGTCGCCATCGGTCGCGAGGTCGGCGTCGAATCCGGTCCGCATGAATGTCAGGATCTCCGCATGCACCGCTTGGGTGTGTGAAATCGTGAGGGCGTTGGCATCTTCGGCAACGCGGATGGCGCCCGGGCCACCCACGACGTCCCAGGTGTCGGCGGCGACGGTCGCGTGGATCATCTCAACGAGCGGCTGCACGTTTCCCTGATCGATTTGGGAAGGGAGCGGGTAGAAGCCAACCGTCAGGGTCTGCTCCGCCGCCTCGGCCGTGGTGACGAGCAGGGTGCCGTGCTCGACGATCGGGGTCAGGTCGACGTCGTCGAGCAGTGCGCGGAGGGCGGCGCGGAGATCGCCACCCAGCACCTGAGTGGTCTCGAGCGGAATCTCGGCGTCGAGACCCGCGTCTTCGAGCGCTCGCCAGTCGATCCGCGCCCACACCCTCGCCTGATGCGACAGCCAGTCTTGGAGGTCGAGGAGCGTGGCATTTTCCGGGAGCTGGATTCCGCCTGCGGGTAGCGGCTCCTCCAGCCGACGCAGGATCGCGGCGTCGGCGGGCGGCACGGCGTAGGTGGCCTCGTAGCGGGGCGTCGCGTGGCGGAGGCTGGGTTGCGGGTGCCGGATTCGCGGCGGCGAGGAAGGCGGGCGTTCCGGCTCTCCGGCGGGTGAGTCGGGGTCCGGTTCCTCGGCGATCGGCGTATCGGTCGCCTGGAGCAAGGCAGCGATGGGTTCAGGGGCCGCAGTCGCATCCGATGTGTCGGCTTCACGTGGCCGATCGACAGGATCGACGCCAGGAACCCTGTTTCCTTTTTCTGCCTGGGGAGCAGCCTCACCGGTGCGTGCGAAACCCACCAACGCCAGCGGGGTGGCCGCGAGCATGAAGCGGAATAGCCCGCTGCGAAAGCCAGACCGCGACCGAGTTTGCCAGTCAGGCATGCGGAAACCCTCGGGTATGCCGTGGGGTCGGTCATCGGCAAAGCCGGAGTCTCGGTCCGGGGCATGTCCGTGTCAACCACCGCGGCACGCCAGCGAGAGAACCCCCGTACTTGACGGACCATAAGGAGAGGGGCAGACTCCTCGTAAGAAGTATATTTTCGGAAAAGCAGTCGTCGTGCACGAGAGCGAGCCTGGAGCGAGGAGGCAAGGAATGAGTCGTAACTCACATCAGAGGTTCGGCTTGCAGTTGATGGTTGTGGGATTGGCCGCGGTTTCCATCACGGCTTCCGCCGCTCAGCCAAAGCTGAGAGACGACGGTCATGTTGGCGGCAGTCTCGTGGATCTCCTCGATCAGGACGGTTGGGAGCAGCCCCCAGTCGAGATGAACCTGGATGTGGTGCATGAACCGGCTACTTCCGCGTTTCGCGAGGGCGATGGAAGAGGGTCAGCAGTGGAGCCTCGCCCCACCGCGAAGTTGGCGCCCCTTCCAACCCCGCCCAACGCGGTCGCCGAACTCGAAAAGTTGATCGCCGACCGAAATACGCTTGTCGATGGCTGCAGTTTTTTTAAGTTGATCGATCAAACGCTGAAGGCTGAACAGAAGTTTATGGCCGCAAAGGCCCGGTTCGTGGCGGCCAACGGTGCTGCCCAGAAGGCGATCACAGACATCAACATTGCCCGCGTGCAGAAAAATGAGGCGTTGGAGTCGCGCGCCTCGGCTAATCTCGAGTCAGCCAAGCGTGCGGCGCTGCAGGCCGAGGGGGAAACGAAGGCAGCGTGGCAGGCCTATCAGCAGCTTTGGGGGCAACTCGAGCCGAAAATCAAGCAGTTTCTCGAGATCTATCGCGCGATGCGACAGTTCGTGGTATCCGACCGTGCTAGTCCCCAGTTGGCTGTCGCTCGTGCCGCTTTCAATCAGGCGTGCGGGCAACGCGTGGACTTTCACGAAGGGCGAGTGCTCGCGGCCCTCTGCGAGGTCTACGCCGGGGCAGGAGACGCGGCAGCGCAGCATCTCAAGAAAGCGGCCTTTTTTGGGCAGGAAGTATTCTTCGCATGGCCTCCTGCGACGGACATGTGCCTGGCGTATCTCCTCGTGGGAGAACTCGATGCGGTTGATCCTTGGGTGAAGTGGGTGAAAAGCGTTGACGAAAAGCGGAAGACACCCACCCGGTGCTGGCTGGTGGCGATGCAAAGCGCCATCGAATGCAAAGACAACCAAGCGAAGGAGTGGTTCGAGCGGTGCGAGCGACGGATCAACGCAACAGCCAAAAAGGCAAAAAGGCCACCGGTCATCCCAGCGGAGGTGGCGGGGGATTGGGCCTTTTTCTTGATGACCTGTCCAAACCAGAAGTTTCGCGATCTCGAGAAGGCGAAGGAGCTCTTGGTGAGCCTTGTGGCTCAGTCTTCGTGGCATGTCGCTCGTGCGAAGGCTGCGGTCGCCGCTGAGGAAGGTCAGTGGCAGGACGCGAAGCGGCAAGCCGAACTAGCCTCCGAACACGGGCCGGTCGTGCTCAGCGCCGAGTTCAGTGAGCAGGCGACGGCCTACGGCCACTCGCGGCAATGGATGCGATCTCGGCCCGCTCCGGCTTCAAAAGCTGCCAATGCTGCCACACAAAACTGATTTCTACGTCGTCGCCATCATCGATGCCGGGGCTCACTGACTCCGCTTGCCGATCCGCTCGGCGGGTGCGCCGAGGAGCCGCTCCAGGGCGGCGCCCAGCTTCTTGCCGCGGGCGTCGAGCGTGACCACGTTGCCGTCGCGGCCGATCAGCACGACCGTGGGAATGCCCGTGATGCCGTAGTAGCTCGCCAGTGGATGCCGCCAGCCGGGGCCGCCCGGCTGCTCATAGAGGATCGGCCAGGGAAGCTCCTTGGCCTTCACGAACTGCTCGAGTGTGTCGCGGTCTTCGTCGAGGCTCACGCCGATCACCTCGAAGCCCTTGTCGTGCCACTGCTCGTATTCCTTTCGCAGGTTGCCGATCTCGGCGACGCAGGGGCCGCACCACGTGGCCCAGAAATCGACGAGCACCACCTTGCCGGCGAGCGAGGTCTGGTCGAAGGGCTCACCCGAAAGCAGCGTGCCGGTGATCTTCATCGGATTGCCGGGGAGCGAGAGCCGCCGGGCAGTGCCGCCGATCCCCTCCGCCAGGTCGCGGACCGCCGGGTTGCCACTCCGCTCGAACTCCGGCAGGAAGGCGGCGAAGGCCGCCGCGGCCGCCGACTCGCCTCCGGGTAGGCCGCCGAGCTTGACGGCGAAATCGGCGGCTGTCTTCGCCAGATCGGCATCGTCGGGGGCGACCTTGAGGAGCGCCGCCACGCGGGCCACGAGCGGGGCCGCATCCTCGGGTCGCCCCGAGGCGATCGCCGCATCGACCTGGGCCGCGACCGCGGCGCCTCGCACGCGGGCGGCGAGCGCGGGATCGCGGACGTCGTCGAGCGACTCCGCGAAGGCCGCCAGG
>CAMCPF010000057.1 GCA_945876515.1 Candidatus Kuenenia stuttgartensis | reverse complement strand
CGGCGCCGTCCTCCGCCGCGGCGATCCTGACCCGTTGCGGCTCAAGCGCGGCCGAGCCGCGCCAGGCCTCGTACCATTCCCTTTCACCCACCGGCCCCGCGCCCGCCCTGACAGACGTCGCGAAGGCGTCGAGGCGGCTGCGTTGGCCGGCGGAAGCGGCCTCGAGCGCGGCGGTGAACGCCTCGCCGACCTGCTCGGCGGCCGGCGCGCTCCAGGCAGCAAGCGCCTCGTCGTCGAGCACGCGGGCCGGCTCCGAGACGCGGACGGCCAGACCGGCCGGCGTCCGCAGGGACCAGAGGACCGCCGCTGCCGGCAGGCCGCCGATCGTCGGTGGCTCGAGCCGGATCAGCTCGCCGCGGCCCAGGCCGGTGCCGACGCTGCCGGCGACCACCGCCACCAGCGACCGTGGCCAGCCAACGTCATGCAGCCGCAGTCGCCACGCATTTCCACCCTGCGGTGTCGCCGTGGCCTCGCGGCCGTCGGCGCGGATGCCGAACAGCCGCAGGCCGGCGGGCAGCGTCACCGTCACATCCGGATCGCGGGCCAGCAGGTCGAACCGCACGAGCCCCCAGGCGCGGCCCGACGCATCGATCGCCAGATCGACAACCGTCCGGGGCACGGCCGCGACCGCAGGCCGCGGATCACCGACCGGGGCTGCGTCGGGCTCGGTGGCGTCCGGGATCGGCTGGGCTTCTTCGCGGGAGAGTCGATACGTGGGCGCAGGCTGGCCGGCGGGCAGCTCCAGCCGCTCGCCTCCGGACTCGCCCGGCCGCAGCTCGCCTTCCACCGTCAGGTTCATCCCGGCCTCGGCGCGCCAGCGGAGCTCGAGCGGCACGTCGGCGGCGGCCACGCGGGCCAGCGGCAGTCGGCCGCGGCTGGCAGGCCGGATCGGCAGCCGGGCGTCAAGCTGGAGTCGATGCGCGCCGGCCTCGGGCCGCTGCACGACCGCCACGATCTGGTCCGCCGCCGCCCGTGCCCAGAACAGATCGACCCGCCGCCACGGCCGGTCGGCCGCGTCGCCTTCCGACTGCCGCGTCAGGACGATGTCCTCGATGATGGCGGCGGGGGGCAGCTGCACGGGAAGCTCGACCACGGGCACGGCCGAGGCCTCGATCTGGTAGGTCAGCCGCAGGCTGACGTGGCCGTCCGCGAAGGCCACCAGCAGGTCCTGCGAAGCGCGGGGCCGCGACGGGGAGCGGCGCACGGTGATCCGCGGTCGCAGATCACTCCCGCCGCCCCCCTCCGCGGTCGCCACCGCATCGCACCGCCAGACCGCGGTCGTTCCCGCCCCGTCCTCGGCCCGCGGTCGCACCAGCGTCATCCCGGGAGGGAGCTCCACGGCCGCCCCGATCCCGGGCTCCGGGCGAAGCCGCGCCGTGCGGACGTCGGTCTCCACGCCCTCGAGCCACACGAATGGCGCGTCGAAGGCGCCCACAGGGTCTGCCAAGGGCATCCGGAACTCGACGGTGATCCTTCGCTGACCGGCCCGCGGGTCTGGAATCTCCACGAGGTGCCGCCCCGCACCGAGTGGCCGCGGGACGATGCCGCCCGCCGCCGCCACCGGCTCGACGGCTGGATCCGCCCGCAGGATCAGCGACCGGACGATCGTTCCCTCACTGCCGACGTCGAAACTGGCCGCCACCCGGCATTCTTCAGCCCGCCAGAGGATGTCGTTGAAGCTGACCGCGGCGGTTAGGTCTGTCGCGAGCTTCAGGCCCGGGTCGACCGCCCTCACCAGTCGCACCCGCGCGGCCCCCGCCAGGTCGAACCGGCCGCCACCGGCGACCGGCAACCAGCCTCCCTCGGGCCCCGCCCGATCGCACTGCCATCCGCCGGCCACCCCGCCTGCACTCGGATCGTCGACCTGCAGCCCGGCCCGCGGCGCTGGAGGCAGCCGGGCGATCATCGTCTCGACATCACCAGCCCGCGTCGTGCCGGGAAGCAAGTCCAGTTCGAGCCGATGCCGTCCCGCCTCCGCGGCCACGACCCGCGCCACGCGGCCCTCCGCGTCGAGTGTGACCTCGAGACCTCGCGAGCGGTCGCCGACCCGCACCCAGGTGGCGGCCGTGCCGGCCTGATCGAGCATGAGCAGGCCGCCCGGGTCCGCTTGAAGATCGAGCGCGATTCGCCAGGCACCGGCCGAGGCGGTTGTTTCGGTGCCGAGCACCCGCAGCGACGGCAGGCCTCCGCTGGTGTCGATGAGGCGGCGAAACAGCCGCTCGGGAACCAAGGCGGTGCCCCCATCCACACCCGGCGTCACGAACACCCGCACCGGCGGACTCTCGGCGGCCGGGGCCGAGCCCGCGGCCGGACCGGCCAGCCAGATCGCGGCCACGACCGCAGTCACTCCAGCCGACCCGCGACCGGTGGACTGCCGGCCGGCGGTCCACACCCCCGCGATGCCACCCCAGAGGATCGCGCGGGCGACTGCATCCCAGGGCGTTCCGCACCACAGGGCGATCACCGCCGCCATACCACAGGCGGCGATCGCCGCCGAACCGCTCCGCCGGGCCAGGGCCCACGCGAGCACGAGCGCGCCGCAGCCGGCGGCGACGGCAAGCGACCAGACCCACGATCGCCGGATCACCACGACTCCGGCTCCGGCCGTCTCGGCATCGGTCAGGGCGACGCCGCTGAAGCCGCGCCGCGTGGATGGTTCGGCGGCTCCGCCGGTCGCACCGTCGCGCTCGAATCCAAACAGCCGGCCGAGCGGACCGCGACGATCGGCAGCCGCGGTCGCGACCAGGCCGGGCGGCAGCATCAACCGCGCATCCCGTTCGAGCACGGGAGCGTCGATACCGCAGGTGATGTCACCGATCCGCCACCAACCCAGCCGCTGGTCACCGCCGCCCACGCCCCGGACCAGGATCCGCAGCCGGCCGGTGCGCCGGGGCAGCGGGATCGCCAGCGTGTTCGCGCCGGAACCGGTCAGGGCGGCGGCGACGGGTTCGTCCGCGACGGTCACCCGCTCCACCCTCATTCCTGCCGGCAGCGCGAGCATGACGCTCTCCCGGCCCAGGTTCTCCACGTCGAACGTGGCCTCCCACTCCAGCCCCCCCGACTCGAAGCACCAGCAGACGATCGACTGCCGCCAGGCCCACGCCCGCGCAGCAGCGGCGGCCGCGGGCGGCAGCACCTCCGCGGCGGCCCCCCCGCCGGCGATCGACTTGGGCGCGCCGTAGGCGAGTTCGAGACCGTCCGCCACGGCCTCCGCGCCGGGGGGCAGTTCGCGGAGCCGCCGGTTGTCGATCTCGGGCCGCTCCCCGGCCTCGCCCCGGATCACGACGGTTCCTCCCGGGCTCTCGGCCGCCTCGATCCAGGCCAGGGGCACGGGCACCGCCGCCTCGAAGGGCACGGTGCGGGCGGCACGAAACCGGACGCCAGCCGCCGTGGCGGGCCGCAGTTCCACCAGCCACGACTCCGCCACCGCCTCCTCGCCCCGGAGGTCTCCCCGCGTGGCATCGCCGGGGTCGAGCGGCTGCGCGGAGAGCGACCCGGCCAACGGGTCGGCCATCGACCACTCGAGTCCTGATCCCATCGGTTCGGAGAAGTGCACCACCACCGCGTCGAGTTCGCCGGCGACGGGCCGACAGGAGAACATGAAGGTCTCGGCGAGCCGCTCGTCGCGGGCTACGAGTTCGACGCCGACCTCGGCGCTGACCGGCGGACGCCGCCGCACCAGCCGCGTGCGCACCGCCGGCGCGCGGTCCCCGGCGGTGATCCGGGCCCGGGGAGAGGCCAGGCCCGAGAGCGGGGCGAGCCGTTCGGGAAGCGGGTCGAGCCCGAGGGGACCACCCGGCGAGTCCAGGACGGCCGTCGGCCCCAGTTGAAACTCCAGCATCGCCTGTTCGCCCGGGAACCGCACCATGTCGATGTCGTCGCTGGAGAACTCGGCCCCCAGCGGCAGGCCCGAGCGGTGACCGGTGATCCGCAGGCCGACGCCCCGGCGGGGCGAGGCCGCCTCGGCGAGCCCGATCCGCAACTCGCTGCCCTGCGGCGAGCGAACCACCCGCCACTCGAGCGGCCGGCCCGGTGCGGCCGGCTCGCCATCGCTGCCACGCGGAGCGTCGATCGCCTCCACCGAGTCGATAAACCAGCCGCGGGCCACGTCGGCGGAGATGTTGAAGACCTGCCCGGCGACCACGCGCACGTCGGCGCTGGTCCGCCCGAGCACCGTGCCGGGCGAGATGTCCACCGTCGTGACCCGGGCCGTGTCGAGCATGGCTTCCCGCGGCCCCACCACGACGCGGGCCCGGGCGGCCGACGACTGGTGCTCGAGGTGCACGAGCGCGGGCTCGAGGCCGGCTGCGACAGGCACCGCGGCACGGGCCGGTACGGGCCAGCGGTCACCGACGACCGCCGAGACGGCCAGGCACTCGACCAGCTCCAGCCGGTGCACGGCGAGGGCCGGATCGACGACCAGTCGCACCCCGCAGCCGCCCCACCGGCCGCCGGCCGGCTGGAGCACGGGGAGCGTGGCGGGCTCCTCGATGGCGATCGGTGTTACGCCCGTCACGACGATGCCAATCCTGCCGCCCAGCAGGCGATCGGGCGGCGTGATCACGACCGCGTCGCCCGCGCGGGTCCAGGGGATGGCCTGCCCGTCGTCGGTGGAGGTCGCCCCGGTGACCCGCAGCGCGGGCGGCGCGGCGAGTTCGAATCGCTCGGGCGTCCAGCCGGCGGCCGGCTCGATCCTGACGACCACCTCTGCCTGCCGACCGGCGACGGAGACCGCGTTCCAGGCCGCGAGCGGTGACGGCAGGCGCCGCCCGTCCCAGAGTAGGAGCGGCAGCACGCTGCCCGGGCCCACCGGCCCGCGCACGATCCGCCACGAGCCCGGGCGATCCCCGTCTGGTTCGACGGCGGCCGCCGCCGCCGCGTTGCCCGTCACGATCGGCCGGACGGCGGCGGGCAGGTCGAGCGCGATCGTCGTCACCAGGGCCGGCACCAAGGGCAGCCGCAGCGGCGCGTCTCCGGCGGCGGCGGGCAGGCGGATAACGCAGGCATAGCGGCCCGGCCCCGGAGTCCGCATCGCACACGCCCCGTCGGGCAGGCAGAAGATGCAGGCCTCACCCGTCCCGTCGTCGGTTCGGATCGTGCCCGCGCCGGCGGCGAGATTGCCCAGGGGCAGGGAGGTCGGCAGCCAGGCGCCCTCCGCCGCGAGTTCGAACTCGAGGGTGCCGGCCAGTCGGCCGGCCGCGTCGAGCGCCAGCGTGTAGCGGGCCTCGACCGCCGCGGGCTGCCGCGCGGACCGACCCACGGCTCCCAGACGCGCCACGGCATCCTCGAACTCGCTCAACGGCATCGGCACGTAGCGGCCGCCGTCGAGCGGCACCTGCCGCAGCCCACCGGCCGGCACGTTGACCCGTACGAAGCCCAGATCCTGCGCCACATCCTGCGCCGCGGCCGGCAGCGCGGCTAGCAGGATCACCACCACCAGCCGGGCCCCAGCCGCCCCGCGTGTCATGACGCATCCCTCCCGGCCCCGGCTGCCGAGGCCGAACCGGTCGAGGGCGTGACGATCAACGACACGGTGGGCGCCGCCGAACGCGTCAGTGAACTGGCCTGCCCTGCCGGCTGCCAGGCGGGCCGTCGGGCCGGACGCCGCTCCGTGAGCCAGCGCAGCGTCGCGGCGAGCGCTGCGAGCAGGGCACCCGGCACCGCCGCCTGGCCCGCGAGCGTGGCGGTCTCCGGCAGGGCGATGGCCAGCAGCGCCGCGGCGGCCACCAGACTGAGCACCACGACCGGCCGACGCCACGCCGCTCGATAGACCATTCCCAGGCCTATGGCCAGCACCGGCCCCGAGGCTGCCAGCACGATGAACCACGTCGGCACCACCCAGGCGGTGACCGCACCCGGCGGACCGATCCCGGCATAGACGAACCGGCGATCCTGTTGGGGCGGGGCGGCCGACACCGCGACGGCGGGCCGGCCGAGCGTCGCAGCGATCCAGTCGGCAAGCTCCGCCGTCGTGACCGTCGGCTCGCGATGCCAACCAAGGCCCGTCCGGTTCCAGCGTTGCTGACTCGTCCACCTGGTGGGCACACCGAGCAGATGATCGTCGGGCAGAACCGCCACCTCCCAGGAGAACTGCCGCTCGAGCACGTCGGCCGCGAAGCTCGGCGCAGCCAGCGGCAGCGGCCAGGGCAGCCCGAGCCCCGCGAACGTGCCGCCCCAGGGGGACGTGGTTCGCACCTCGACCAGCCGGCTGCCTCCGCCCGGCGTCGCGATGTCGATCACGAGGCGGCCGTCGTCGCGAGCCGGCAGTGGCACGGTCGAACCATCGACCTGCACCTCGACCGCGGACGGCGGCGGCGCGGTGGGGAGCGTGATCTCGATCTGGCTCTGGGCCGGCGCGACCACGTAGGCGGCCACGTCCTCACGCCGCTCGGGAAACAGCCGCGTGCGCAGCCAGGCTGCCTCGACCACGGTGACTCCGGCCGCCTCGCGGGCCCGGGCCGAGAGCGCCAACGGCAGGAGGTTCGCGGGCTTGGCGATCGACCAGGTGCGGCTGCCGCCGGCTGTCGTGGCAACATCCCGGCGCCAGACATCGCTTCGTGGCACGACCGCCAGCGTGGCCGGCTCCTCGATCGTCGCGACTTGGCGGATCGAGCCGCTCACCACCGGCAGCGCGAGGGGCAGGTCGAGGGCGACGGTCGCCTGCGGCGGAACGGGAGGCGTGGCGAGGCGGTACTGCACGGTCACCTCGCCGCGGCCCAACAGCGGCACCGGCAGCAGCGCCCGAACCAGCGTGAGCGGGCGACCCGCGGCATCGACCTCGCCGGTCTCCTCGGTCTCCGGTGAATCGAGGAGTTCGCCGGCCTGACGGATCTCGAGCGAGCCCGGCTCGATCGCGGTTTCGGCGAGGCGGAGTTCGAGAAACTCCAGCGGCAGGTGGAGCACGTCGAGCCGGATCGTCTCCACAACCGCGATCTCACGCTCATCGACCACGATCCGTGCCGCCACCGCGGCCTCGACCCGCCGCGGCAGGAAGCGGCGTTCGGCGGAGAACACGCCCTCCGGGGCATCGAGCCGGTAGACGAGCGCCATCCGTTCCGCCTCGCCCGCCGGCAGCGCCGACGACGTCTGCCGCACGAGACCGACGCTGGCGTCGGCGTTCGGCAGCAGTTCGATGTCGGGCTGAGACGACACGATCACGCCGGCCGGCCCGATCAGGTCGCCCCGCGGGAGCGGCAGGCTCCATCCAACCCGTTCGGCGTCCGGCTTGACCGTCAGGACGGCCGCGAGATCCACGACCGCGTCGCCCGCGAGCGGCTGCACGAACGGGATCGTGACCCTGTTGCCCTCGACCCGGATCGCCGCGGCATCGACCACGGCCGTCGGCCCCACGTCGCCGAGTCGCCATTCGGGATCGAGTCCGAGCGAGATGCTGCCGACCGGGGCGCCGCGCACGGCCACCCGCAGCCGCGCCTGGAGGGCGATCCGCGCGGCGGAGACCTCGTAGCGATACTCCGGCTCGATCACGACGCGGCTGCGACGCGGTCGGATCCGCAGCGGCAGGGAGGCGGGTTGGGAGTCGTAGGCGAAGGCGGCCACGAGCCCGGCCTCCCGCTCACCGGGCGGGGGATCGACCCGGCGGATGCCGGCCACGTCGTCCCAGGTGGCCTGCCAGTCGCCGTCGATGACGAGGCTTACCCGGCCGCGCTGCCGCCAGGGCTCGATTCCGGACACGGCGAACCCCAGCGGCTCCAGCGGCGTGCCGCCGGAGGAATCGACGGGGTGCTCGCACTCGAGGTCGATCTCCGCCGCGCCGCTGCCGTCGCGTCCGACCTCGATCGTGATGCTCTCGCCATCGCCTTCCACGACGAGCGTGCCGTCGCCGCCCACCCGGCGGAGCACCGCCCGGGGCGGCAGTTCAACCTGAATCCTGGAAAGCGTGGGTGGCAGGCTGGCCAGGCCGAGCCGCGCGGTGATTCGAGCCGTGCGGCCGTCGATCCGCACCACGCTCTCGCAGCTGGCCTCGGCCAGCGACTCGGCCGCCCGCGTCCGTCCGGCGGCGGCGACCAGGATCCGCACGTCGCCGGCGACGCCCGTCACGCTCACGCGGCTGCCGGTCCCCTCCGGCGCGGTCTCGACCCGGCCCGAGAGCGGCGGTCGCAGCGTCACCTGCGGCGCGGACCTCGCCGTCTGGATGTCGATCCGAGACGTCACCGCCACCGGCACGCTGAGGGCGAACGACTCCTGTTCGGCACCCGCCTCCACCGGTAGCCGACCGGAGAGTCGCAGGGTGTGTCGCAGGTCGGCCGCGCCGTCGGCGGGTGGCTCGAACCAGCAGCGGTAGCCTCTTCCCTGCGGATCCGCGTCCACAAGCATCCGCCCCGGGCCTTCGTGCTCGGGCGGAGCGTCGAGCAGAACCTGCCCGAGGTCCAGCGGCACCATCGCCCAGCCGCCGCGGGTCTGGCGAACCCGGCACTCGACGGCCACGGGGCAGGAGCGGGCCCCGGGCTCGAGTTCCCGGGCGTCGATCGCCACCACCACGCTCTCGATCACGGCCGCCGGCGGCAGCGCCGGGCCGCCGAGTCCCTCACGGATCCGAAACAGTTCGAGAAAATCCGCGTAGCGGAAGCCCGGCACGGGCACGAGCCGGCCCGCGTCGTCCTGAAGATAGTAGAGCTCGGGCGACTCCTCCCGAACGGCGGGTGACTGACCGGCGGCAGGGGTCTGGCCGGCGGCCGGGGGCGGTGATCGTTCGCCGGGCGGCGGGACCGGCTCCTGGGCCGAGGCGACGACCTGGCAGACCGCCGCCACGACGGTCATGAACATGACCGAGCGGATCAGGACGCAGTGGGCGGAGAACAAGGGTGCTGGCATCGCGATGGCCGCAGAAAACGCCTCTCCATAGCCTACCCCGCAATCCTGCGCAGAAGCTTCACAGGCCCCAGATTGCCCAATCGGCACAGCCGGCACGATCGTCGCGGCCGTCAACCGGCCAGGATCCGCCGCATCGCGGCGAGCAGGTCCGGCGTACTGGCGGCCACAAAGGCCGGGTCGTCGAGCGGGACGGGGGCGGCCGTGAAGCCGCCCACCTCGCCGCCGGCCTCGCGGACGATCAGGAACCCCGCCGCCGCATCCCAGCAGGCGATCCGCCGCGCCCAGAAGGCGTGCAGCCGCCCGCACGCCAGCCAGGCGAGGTTGAGCGCCGTCGAGCCGGTGCGGCGCACGGAGTGGACCTGCGGCAGGATCCGGAGGAAGTCGGCCACCGCCGGCGCATCGGCGGCCACCTGGGGAGGGAAGCTGAGCGCCGCCAGCGCCTCGCCCGGCTCGCGCACGTCCGCCGTGCGGATCGGCGCCCCGTCGAGGAACGCGCCGCCGCCGGCTCGCGCGGTGAAGCACTCGCCCCGCACCGGATCGAAGATCGTCGCGGCCAGGATCTCGTCGCCTCGCGCCAGCGCGATCGAGACGCACCAGGCGGGGAAGCCATGCACGTAGTTCGTGGTGCCGTCGAGCGGATCGACGATCCAACGGGTGCCCGACCCCGAATGGCCGGCCGTGCCAATCGTTGGCTGGGCGACCCCGGCGTCGGCCTCCTCGCCGACGAAGCCATGCTCCGGAAACGCCGCCGCAATGATCCGGCGGATCTCCCGCTGCGAGGCGAAGTCGGCTTCGGTGACGAGGTCGCGCGGTCCCTTGGAGGTGGCCCGAAAGCGGCCGACCCAGTCGAGCAGCACCGCGCCGCCTGCCCGGGCCGCGGCTTCGCAGACGGCCAGCGGATCGGGCGAGGTCGGAGCGGGCATGCGTGCATCCTGTGACGGGGGCCGTGCGGTCGCGGTCATGGCCGACGCCCGGGGTCGGGTATCGTATGCCAGGCCGCTCGCGACCGTGAACCCGGCGCGACGGCAGCCATCCGGATCACGCCCATGACTCCCTCGCCGCCCGTCGCCCCCGCCACCGCTTGGATGCTCACCGACCTCGTGGCCGGCGACGGTCGCGGCTGCCTCGATCTCGCCGCGCCCGCCGCGGGCCTCGGGATCGCCGGCGACGATCGCGTGCTCGGGCTCGACCTCCGCACCGGACCGGCCGCGGAGCGGCTCGTCGATCACTGGGCTCGAGGCGACGACCTGGTCGGCGTGTACGAACCCGCCGATCCGCGGCGCCTGCGGGCCACGGCGATGTGGCGCTCGCTGGCCGCCGAGCGGGGCTGGGAACTGGTCGTGGCGGCGCAGACCGCGCTCGTCGAGAGCGACTCCGCGCTCGCCGTCACATGCGATCTCGCGGGCGGACGCATCGCCTGGGGCCTGGGCACCGCGGCCGGCGTGCGGTGGAAATCACTCGGCGCGGGAGCCGTCCCGACCGAGGCCACCTGCCTGCTCGTGCGGCGCGAGGCCGACGCGGTGCTCGTGGCGGTTCACCCGGCCGACGTGCGGCGGATCCTGGTGACGCAGGAGGCCGGGCGCGTCCGCGTGACCTGCTGGCTGTTCACCGCGGCGATCGAGAAGGGCGTGTTGCTCAAGAGCCGGGTGCTCGCCGCCGTGGGGCCGGCCGCCGACACCGCCTGGGCCGACACCCTGGTCGCGGGCCTGGCCGCGTCGCCGCCCCCGCTTTCCGCCTGAGAGGCGGGCGTTTTTGCCGTGGCGGCGGCCGCCGGGGAGACGCTACAGTGTCCCCAACTTCCCCGGGTTGCCGCCGGTGAGCTCACCACGGAGGGTGCCCACGTGGCCGACATCGTCTTTGCCTTCGACCCCGCGATCGACCGTCCCCTGGCCGTGCCGGAGGGGGCTCATCCCGCCGTGGTCGCCGCGGTCGGAAAGGCCGCGAGCGATTCCTTCGCCGAGGCGGTCGCCGTGGCCCGGCGGGCCGAGGCCTCCGCGCTCGTGATCTGCGGCCGCTGGCTCGACCCGCGCCGGGCCAGCCCCGCCCAGGCCGCTGCCATCCGCGCCGCGGTGATCGACCTGGCCGCGATCGGCTGCCGCACCGTGCACCTGGCCGAAGACGCCTCGGC
>CAMCPF010000056.1 GCA_945876515.1 Candidatus Kuenenia stuttgartensis | reverse complement strand
GAGAAGCTGTTTGCGGGGATCGGGGCCGCCGGGAAGAGCACGGTGCCGGGCGACGACGCCGCCGAGCTCTACACGACCTACGGCTTCCCGCCCGAGTTGCTCGAGACGCTGGCCGCCGAGCGCAACTGCTCCTTCGACTGGGAGGGCTTCCGGGCCGCGATGGATGCCCATGGCCAGCGGTCGGGGGCGGGGCGGAGCGTGGAGGTGTTCGCCACGGGGCCGCTCGACGCGCTCAAGAAGACGATGCACGGCACCGACTTCGTGGGCTACGACCAGACCGAGGCCACGGCCAAGGTGGTGGGGATCATCGCCCAGGGCTCGCTCTGCGACTCACTCGTCGAGGTAGGGCATGCCGCGCCGGTCACCGTGGTGCTCGACCAGAGCCCCTTCTACGGCGAGTCGGGCGGGCAGGTCGGCGACACGGGTGAGCTCACCTGGGCGGGTGGCCGGTTCGAGGTGAGCGACACGCAGCGGGAAGGCGGCTTCATGCTCCACGTGGGCCACCTCCGCGAGGGCACGCTCGCGCTCGGAGCGACCCTGACCGCCCGCGTGGATCCCACTCGCCGTGCCGCCCTGCGGCGGGCCCATTCGGCCACGCACCTGCTCCATGCAGCGCTTCAGCATTACCTGGGCAGCCATGCCGTTCAGCAGGGCTCCAAGGTGGATGCCGACCTGCTGCGGTTCGACTTCTCCCACTCGAGTTCGATCGACGGCGAGACCCTGGCCGCGATCGAGGGGATGGTCAATGCCCGGGTGCTCGAGGCGGTGCCGGTCTCGGCCCGGCTCCTGCCCTTGGCCGAGGCCCGCCATGCCGGGGCGATGATGCTGTTCGGCGAGAAGTATCCCGACGTGGTGCGGATGGTGACCATGGACGGCGTGAGCCGTGAGCTCTGCGGCGGCACGCACGTCTCGAGCACCGGCCAGATCGGCCTGGTGCGCATCGTGGCGGAGGAGAGCGTGTCGGCGGGCACGCGGCGGATCTCGGCCGTGACCGGCTCGCGCGCCCTCGAGCGGCTGCGGGCGGCGGAGCGGACGCTCGCCGAGGCCGCCGGCGTGTTGAAGGTGCCCGTGGCCGACGTGCCGCAACGACTGGCCACGATCGTCAAGGAACTCAAGGAACTGAAGAAGGCCAAGCCCGCCGCGGCCGCCGCGGGGGTGACGCCCGAGGCGCTTCTGGCCACAGCAGTGGACGTGGGCGGCGTCCGCGTGGTGGTGGCCGACATGCAGGGGGGCGATGCCGGCGCGATGCGGCAGGCCATCGATCAACTGCGGCGGAAGGCCAGCCCGATCGCCGTGCTCCTGGGCAGCGTCGAGGGGGACAAGGTCACCCTCGTGGCCGGCATCTCCAAGGAGCTCGAGGCCCGCGGCCTCTCCGCCGGCAACTGGATCCGCGACGTGGCGACGGTCGTGGGAGGCAAGGGGGGCGGTCGGCCGGATCTCGCGCAGGCGGGCGGCAAGCTCGTGGACAAGCTCCCGGAAGCCCTCGACACGGCACGGCAGCAGATCCAGAGCCTGCTGGCAGGCTAGCGCGGAACGACGCTGGAAGCCCAACGCTGCAGGCTCGGGGCTGCCCCTGCCCGCTGGCTACACGGCTGCAATGCCATCCCTGGCCATCGCCGCCTTGCCGGGCCTCCGCGCGGCGGCGTACTCACCTTGCGAACCGTTGGGCTGCGAGGGGCTGCCCGTGCCAATCGAGCGGCGTTGATAGCGAGCGCAGGCAGGATGCCGGAGCGAGCTAGCATCGAGCGACCGGAGGGCAGGATGCCCGAAGGGAGCGTCCGGCGAGATGGCATGGGCAGCCCTGAGCCTGCAGCACCTGCTCAGGCCAGCTTTTGGAGCGCGGCCAAGGCCGCGTCGTAGTTTGGCTCCTCGGCCACTTCCTTGACGACTTGGGCGTAGCGCACCACGCCGTCCTTGTCGAGCACGAACACGGCCCGAGCGAGGATCTTGAGTTCCTCGATCAGCACGCCCCAGGCGTTGCCGAAGTCGCGGTTCATGTAGTCGCTGCCCACCTTGAGGGCCGTGATGTTCTCGGCGCCGCAGAACCGGCTCATCGCGAACGGAAGGTCGAGGCTGACCGTGAGCGCGTTGACCTTGTCGCCCAGAGCTCCGAGCCGTTGGTTGAAGGTCTTGGTCTGCACCTGGCAGACCGGCGTGTCGAGCGAGGGCACGACGCTGATGATCGAGGGCTTGCCGAGCAGGTCGGCCTTGCTCACCTGGTGCATCCCGTCTTTGTAGAAAAGCAGGGCGAAATCAGGGGCCGGAGCCCCGACCTTCACTTCCTCACCGGCGAGGGTGAGAGGGTTGCCCTTGAACGTGACTGCGCCGTGCCGAGCCATCTCGCTTTCTCCTTCGGGGTGGGATTGGGATCCCGGAATCAAATCTGCGTGCGGGCAGTATGGACGCCCCGGCTGGCTCGGCAAGCCCGTGGGGCCGGCGGGGCGGTGACAGCATCTTTGGAGGCGGGCCGAATCGCGGCCAGGCCGGGGAAATCCCGGTCGTTCGGGGGTGGCCGGTCCGGCGCGGAAATCCGGCTTGATCGGCGGGGGGGCGGTGGTCGTACCATGATGCGGGCGGGGAATGTGGCAGGACACGAGACGTGGAATGGATTCCATGGCCCCGTCGGACACGGAGGAGTGGTGTGATGACGACGCAGACCGAGGTAACGCCGGCGCAGACCGGACGGGGGCGGCAGAGGCCGTCGATCGAGGTGGAGCGCGGGCCGGATTGGCTGTTCGTGCGGGTCACGGGCGGGGCCGTGGCGGGCCAAGGTGAGCTCACGTCGTCGGTCTGGGAGACGATCCGCGAGCACGGCGCGTCGCGGGTGGTTTTGGAACTCGACCATGTCGACGCGATCGACGAGGCCCTCGGCGGCGCCATCGGCGAACTCGGGACGCGGGTTCGCGATGCGGGCGGACTGATTCGGATCTGCGGCCTGAGCGGGACCAGGCTCTCACGGTTGCGGGGCATGGCGGCGGCGGCGAACGTGCCCCACTTCGAGACCCGATCCGACGCCGTCGGCGGCCGCGGACAAGGCTCATGAAGGCGATCGGCCGCCTGGGGCAACTCGCGGGCCTCATCCTCCCGGCGTTGGCCGTGGTGCTGGAGCTCAATGGCAGCATCACCTCCGGGCCGATGCTCGTGATGCTCGTGTTCGCCGCCTGCTGCTTCTGGCTGGGGCGGATTCTGGAAGGGTACGCCGCGCACTGATCGTCCGACGCCACGGGGTTCACCCGGCCGAGGTTCCCATGATGCTGCCACCGCTCCTGTTCACCCCGATCTACCGCCGCTACATCTGGGGCGGCCGCCGCTTTGCATCCGCCTTCGGCCGCCCGCTGCCTGCGGGCGACGACTACGCCGAATCGTGGGAACTCGTCGATCGGGGCGGTGATCAGAGCATGGTGCGGGCCGGGCCGTTCGCTGGCCGCTCGCTGGGAGAACTCGTTCGCGATCATGGCAACGAACTGTTCGGCCGGTCACCCCCGCCGGCCTTCCCGTTGCTCTTCAAGTTTCTCGACGCCAACCGGGTGCTCTCCGTGCAGGTGCATCCCGATGACCCGCGGGCCGCCCGACTCGACCCGCCCGACCGGGGCAAGACCGAGGCCTGGTACGTGGTGGCGGCCGAGCCGGGAAGCCGGATCTATGCGGGCCTGCGGGAGGGCGTCGATCAGGCAACGCTCGCCGCGGCGATCCGGGCCGGCACCTGCGAGGCGGTGCTCCATTCGTTCGAGCCCGTGGCCGGCGACTGCGTGTTCATCCCCGCCGGCACGGTGCACGCGATCGGCGCGGGGCTGCTCGTGGCGGAAATCCAGCAGTCGAGCGACGTGACCTACCGGCTGTTCGACTGGAATCGCACGAGTCCTGACGGCACGCCACGGCCGCTGCACGTCGAGGCGGGAGTCGAGGCGGTCACGCGGCTCGGGCCGGTGGGGCCTGTGCGGCCGGAGGCGACGGCCGATCCGGCCGTCAACCGGCTCGTCGCGTGCGAGTATTTTGCGCTCGACGAGGTGCGGCCGGCCTCGGCCTGGTGCTGCGGCGGCGACGACCGCTGCCACTTCCTGGCCGTGCTCGAGGGCGAGCTTCAGCTGCCGGAGCGGTGGGGGCTGCCTGCGGTCAACGCCGGGGAATGCGTGCTCCTGCCCGCGTCGGCCGGCCCGCAGGAGATCGTGGCGGGCGGCGCGAAGCTGCTGCACGTCACCGTGCCGTGACTGCGGCCGGGGCGGGATCGAGAGGCATGAAATCCACGGGAAAACCCGCCTTGGGCGGCACGGGGCGGTCTCCTAGAGTCTTGCTCCCTTCCTGCCGCCCCGGGATCAGGCCCGTGACCGTCTCTCTTTCGCTCGCGCCGCGTGCCAGATTCTCCGCCCGGGTGTTGGTCGCCCTGGTGTGGGCCGCCTGCCTCGCCGGCGGCTGCGCCTCGCTCGGCAAGCCCGAGTGGCTCGAGCCGGGGCCGGCCCGCAACCAGCAGCGGCGGGCCGTGCGGTTCGACCCGTTCATGGAGAACGACATCGGCCCCTATGCGTTTCGGCAATACGGGATCATGGACGGCACCCGCCCCCGCGATTATGCGGAGCCCGTCCCCGAGGTCCGCCGGGCGCGGTGGTGGTCGTCGCCCTCGCGTCGCTAGCCAGGCAGCCGCGAGATCCCAGCCACGACGGCCGGCGATTGCGGTTGAGCGGAGCGTGTATGATCGGTCGGATTGCCCTCCGCCCGCCCCCGCTCCCCCACGGTTTCGATGCCCCCTCGCAATGCTCCACGGCCAAACGGCCCCAACCGCCCCGGCGGATTTCGTCCCGCTGGTCGCCCGGCCGGCAAGCCCCACGCGGCCGGTCGGCCTGTCGGCCGGCCCGGCAGGCCCGACGCGCGGCCCGCGCCGCGGGCAGGCAAACCTGGCCTCGCCGATGACGGCAAGGAGCGGCTCCAGAAGGTGCTTGCCGCCGCCGGCCTCGGCAGCCGCCGCGCCTGCGAGGAGCTGATCACAGCGGGACGCGTGGAAGTCGATCGGACCGTCGTGAGCGAACTCGGCGCGCGGGTCGATCCCCGCTCGCAGGAGATCCGCGTCGATGGCGAGCGGCTGCCCGATCCGAAGCGGGTCGTGTATCTGCTCAACAAGCCGGTGGGGACCGTGACCACCAACTTCGACCCAGCTGGCCGACCGCGCGTGGTCGATCTCGTTCCCGGCGAGCGGCGGCTGTTCGCGGTGGGCCGGCTCGACCGGATGAGCGAGGGGCTGATCCTCGTGACCAATGACGGTGATCTCGCCAATCTGCTCGCCCATCCGCGGTATGGGGTGGAGAAAAAATATCTCGTGAAGGTGGCAGGCGTGCCGTCGGCCTAACTGCTTAACAAGATTCACCAGGGCGTGCGGCTCGCCGAGGGCGCGGTGCATGCCAAGCGGGTCTCGATCCGCTCGCAGCACAAGCAGAGCGCGGTGCTCGAGATGGTGCTCGACGAGGGCAAGAACCGCGAGATCCGCCGGATGCTCGCCCGCCTCGGTCACAAGGTGCATCAGCTCAAGCGGGTGGCCGTGGGCGGGCTGTCGCTCGGGAATCTCCTGCCCGGACAGTGGCGGCAGTTGGCCTGGAGCGAGGTGGATTCGCTGCGGCGCGATGCGCTGGCTGCCGTGGGCTCCGAGCCGCTCGGGCCGCCGGCCGGCGAGCGGGGTAGGCCGCCGCGGCGAGGACCGGGCGGCCCGGGCCGCAGGCCGGCTGGCCGCGATCGGGCGGATGGAACACAGGGGCGAAGGCCGGGTGGCCAAGGCCGCGGCGGACCCCGGCCCGGCGGTGGCACCGACGGCGAGCGTCGGCCAACTGGGCGGCCGGGTGGCGGCGTAGGCGGTCAGGGCGGCCGAGCGGTAGGGCAGGGCGGCCGACCCGGCGGGCAGGGCCGTCGCGACCGAGACTCGGGCGGCGGGGCCGGGGGACGTCCTCCGGCCGGTCCCCGGCGGAAGAAGCGAGCGGGCAAGGCTTCCACGTGGCGGGCGGCCAAGAAGCGGCCCGACGGGGAGGGATGATGGCCCACGCTGCATCAGTCCACGGTGCTTCGGCCGCCAGCCACACGACGTCGGGCCCGTGCCACGAGCGGGTGGCGGTGGTCGCCCATCGCCCGATCGCCGATCGCACCTGGCGGATCCGGGTCGAGTCGCCGACGCTGGCCGCGGCCACACTGCCCGGCCAGTTCGCCATGCTGCGGATTCCGGGCCGCACCGACCCGCTCCTCGCCCGGCCGCTGGCGGTGTACGACGTGTTTCCCGGGCCTGACGGCCGCCCTCGCTATGTCGACTTCGTGTATGCGGTGCATGGCAGGTTTACCACCGCCCTGGCGGGCCTGCCTCCGGGAGAGGAACTCGCCGTCTGGGGGCCGCTCGGCAACGGCTTCGATCCGCCCCCGGTCGGCCATCTCGTGCTCGTTGCCGGCGGCATCGGCCAGACGGCGCTGCTGGCCGTGGCCCGCGAGCGGTCGGGCCTTGCCCGCTACGGGTCACCGGCCCGCCTGCGGCCGCGTGCCGAGCGGATCACGTTCTGCTGGGGCGGGCGGACGGCCGCGGTGTTTGGCGACGTGGCCGACTTCGAGGCCGCAGGCTGCGATGTGCACCTGGCCACGCTCGACGGCACGGCAGGGGTTCACGGCACCGTCGTGGATCTGCTCGACTCGCTCGCCGGGGCGGGGAAGCTCGGGGCGACCGACTCGCTGCGGGTGGCCACCTGCGGGCCTGACGCGATGATGGCGGCCGTGGCCAGGTGGACGGCTGCCCGCGAGATCCCTTGCGAGGCCTCACTCGAAACGCCGATGGCCTGCGGCATCGGGATCTGCTTCACCTGCGTCGCCCCGATCCGCGATTCCGACGGCGGCTGGGATTACCGGCGGACGTGCGTCGAAGGGCCGGTCTTCGATGCGGCGAGCATCGTGTGGTGACCTGAGACGGCCGGGCGAGCCGCCCGCGACTCAGCCGCTGGTCGTTTTCCGGCTCTTCGCGGCAGGGGCCGCACCGGCGGACAATCCCTTTACGCGGGACGAGAGCCGCGACTTGATGCGGGCGGCGCGATTGCGGTGGATGGTGCCCTTGGCGGCGGCCCGATCGGCCGTCTTCGCAGCACCTCGCAGCCGCTCCTGCGCGAGGTCGGAGTCGCCAGCGGAGACCGCGTCGAGCACCTTGCGGATCGAGTTCTTGATCACCGACTTGGCCTGCCGGTTCCGCTCGCGGTCGCGGAGGTTCTGGCGGTGACGCTTCTTGGCACTGGCCGAATGGGGCATGGGATCCTCAGGGGAACGGTTGAACGGTGCGGGGGACGGTGGCTGGCGGCACGGCCGACGACTCAGCCTTCCGATGCACCGTTATCCTTCGCCGAACGCAGTTTGTCCAGCCGCTCGGCCACGTCGCGGTAACCGTAGTCCAGGCCGGCCACGGCCGACAGGTGTTTCTGGGCGGCGTCGAGGTCTTTGAGCCCGGCGGCCAAGACCCCCGCCCGGTAGAGGGCCCGCTTGCGGAGGTCCAGTTCCCGGTCGGTCAGCACCTCCACCGCGGCCTCGTAGTTCTGCATCGCCAGCGGATACTGCTTGATGCTCTGGAAGCACTCGCCGAGCTCGAGCGAGATCGCCCCCTTCCGGCGGACGTCCTTGAGCGCCTCCTGGAAATGGCGGATCGCCTCGGGAAACTTGCCGGCGGCTTTGAGCCGCAGAGCGAGTTCGTACTTCCAGGTCAGGTTCTCGGGATAGCGGCTGCATCGCACGCCGAAGATCTCGAGTTCCTGCCGCAGCTGGGCCCGCTTCAGCTTCTCGACGGTCTCGCGGTTTTCGGGCGTGTCGCTCGCGGCAAGCCGCTGCTCGGCGATCATCACCTTGGACTTGGCCCAGCGAAGCTGGCGATCCTCGACGTGCTCCCGCACCTTGAGTTCGTTGCCCGAAGCGGCCAGCGCCCGGGCCAGCAGCTTCTCGGCGTCGTCGATCCGGCCATCCTGTTCGAACAGGTCGGCCAGCTCCAGCGTGCCTTCGACGTCGGCGGGATTGTCGCGCACCGCCTGCGTCAGCTCGGCCCGGCGGTCGGCCGCCTTGGCCGGCTCCGTGGCTGCCGCCTGGTTGCCGGCCCGCCCCACGAGCCCCTTGCCGGCTGCGATCGTCTTGTCCACGGAGAGCTGGGCGATCTCCCGCTCGGCCTCCTCGGCCAGCCCCTTGATCCGGGCGATCCGCCGCCAGCACTCGATCGCCTGATCGAAGTTGCCCTGGCTGGCCGCGAACCGGCCGCACTGGCGGTTGACCTCGGCGTCGGCCGGGTTTGCGTCGAGGGCGGCCCGCAGGTAGACCGCCTGGCATTCGACGAACATCAGGTTGCCGCAGGCCTCGGCCATCGCCAGGAGGCAGGCGTGGTCGGCCGGGTTGGACTTGAGGATCTCGACCCCCTGCTTGATGACGTCCCGCCACTGAGCGTTGGAGGCCGACCGCTTCATGCCCGTTCGGCCGCCGGCCGAGAGCAGCGAGGTGAAGGTGCCGCTCTTCTTGGCCCCGAACTTCCGCCGCAGGGCCGCCAGGAAGGCCTGCAGGAAGACCGCGTTGCCCGGGTCGCCGATCACGCAGGCGGAGAACATGTCGATCGCGTACTGGGCGTTGCCCACTGCCTGGGTGCCCGTCCGGAAGCACTGCATCAGCCGGGAGCGATCCGCCGCCGACAGGGCCGCCCACGAGGGGGAGAGGGCCGGATCGGCGGGAACGGGGGCTGCCGCGGTAGACTCGTTGGCCATGACCGGTGAGGATGCGTGAAGACGACACGCGCCGGTGCCGCCTGCGAACCACGGGCCGCCTCGACGGCCCGAAGGCCAGCAGTCTAGGTTGACCGGAGTGTCCCCTCAAACCCCACCGCGTGACGCCCCCACCCGCCCCGCTCGTGCCGCCTGAATCCCCGCCCACTCCCGGCATGGTCACGTTCGTGGGCGCCGGGCCGGGCGCCGCCGACCTGGTCACGGTTCGCGGGCTCGAGCGGCTGCGGCAAGCCGACGTCGTGGTGCATGACCGCCTGGTGCCGCAGGCCCTGCTCGCGCTGATCCCCGCGGGGGTCGAACTGATCGCCGTGGACCGGGGCGACCTCGGCGATCCCGATCCCGGCGGAACCACCGGTGAGCTGCTCGCGCGGCTCGCCGCGGCCGGGCGGATCGTGGTGCGGCTCAAAGGGGGAGATCCGACCGTGTTCGCGCGGCTGGCCGAGGAACTCGAGCCGCTGCGGCGGATGGGGGTGGCCGTCGAGATCGTGCCCGGTGTGACGGCAGCCTGCGCGGCGGCCGCCGCCGTCGTGACGCCGCTCACGAGCCGGGCGGTGGCCTCGAGCCTGACGCTCGTCACGGGTCACGAGGCCCGCGGCAAGACCGAGCCGGTGAACTTTCGTCCGTTGGCTGCGCTCCCCGGCACCCTGGCCGTCTATATGGGAATCGAGCAACTGGCGGGCTGGTCCCGCGACCTGATCGCGGCCGGCCGGGCCGCCGACACGCCCGTCGCGCTCGTGAGCCGCTGCTCGTGGCCCGATGAGCGGCGGGTCACCTCGACTCTGGGCACCTGTGCCGCCGATGCGGTGCGAGACGGCTGGCAGTCGCCCGCGGTGCTGATCGTCGGTCCTGTCGTCGCGGCCACCGTGGCCGGGCCGCTCGCCGGCTGCGAGGTGATCGTCACCCGGCCCGCCGGCCAGCAGGCCGAACTCGTCGCCCGGATCCGGGCCGCGGGGGGCCGGCCGATCGCGGCGGCCGTGATCGGGATCGGGCCGCCGCCCAGTTGGGAGCCGCTCGATGCCGCCCTTCGGCGGCTCGACACCTACGACTGGATCGTGTTCGCCAGCGTGAACGGGGTGCGCGGATTTCTCGACCGGCTGAGGCTCGCGGGGCAGGATGGCCGCGCTCTGGGAACGGTCCGGCTGGCCGCCATCGGCCCGGCGACCCGGGCGAGCCTCGAGGCAGCCGGCTACATCTGCGATCTCGTACCAAGCGACTTCCGCTCCGAGGGACTCATCACAGCCTTCGCCGAGCAGCCCCGGGGCGGCCGGTTTCTCCTCGTGCGGGCGGCCGCTGGCCGCGACCTCTTGCGGCGGGAGCTCGAAGCCCGGGGCCACGAGGTCGATGAGGTCGCCGCCTATGCGAGCGAGCCCCTGGCCGCGTTGGAGCCCGCGCTCGCGAAGCAGCTGCCGGGGCCGGGCGCCTGGATCACCGTGACGAGCGGGGCGATCGTCGAGGCTGCCGTGCGGCTGTTCGGCGAGCGGCTCCGGGGCTGGCGGATCGCGAGCATCAGCCCGGTCACGTCCGCCACCCTGCGGCGGTTCGGCCTCGAGCCGGCCGCCGAGGCGACGGCGGCGACCGCCACGTCGCTCGTGGAGGCCATCGGCGGATCGGGCTGCGACACGGGTTGCGGAGCCGGCGGCGAATCCGGGGCTGCGCAGCCGGTGCAACCGGCAGGGTCGCAGCCGGCGGGGAAGGTGGTCGGCCGTGCCCCTTGAGCGGCGGGCGTGCGAGTGACGATACCCCAGAGGCGCGTCGGTGGAAGACGCCGGCCTTCGGGGGAGGAAACTCGGCATGCACGGATCGGACGCTCGGGCCACGCTCGTGATCTGCGGCACGGTGCCTCGGACGACCCGCAGCGAGCCAAGCGGACTGGTGCGCGGGCCCGACCTGCCCGTCACCTGGCTGGCACCGATCGACAGGCTGGACCTGGCGGCCGCTCTCGCCGGCCGCCATCCGGGCTGTGCCGCCGCACTCGAGTTGCCGCCGGCCGCACTCGCGTCACGAAGCCGGCTCCGCGGCCTGCTCGCCCGTGGACGCGATGCGCTGCCAGGCCTCGCCACCGTCGTCGTGAGCGGAACCATGGGCCCGGAACACCGTGGCCTGCTCGTCGAGGAAGGCATTCGGATCGCGGTCGTCGAGAAGCTCGCCGAAGCGACCCGCGGTTCGCGCCGGCCGGCACCGTCCGGCTGGCGGTGCCGCAACGCCGCCTGGGGACTGTGGGAGGTGGAGATGGCCG
>CAMCPF010000055.1 GCA_945876515.1 Candidatus Kuenenia stuttgartensis | reverse complement strand
CGAGGCGGCCGGCGCCGCGCCTGCGGACGACGCGGCTCCAGCCGCCGAGCCCGCCCCGGCAGGCGATGACGAGGCGATGGCCGACGAGCCCGACGCCACCGTGCGGGATTTGTTCAACCAGGCCGACGCTGCACCTTCGGAGCCCTCCGCCGAGCCTGTGGAGCCCGTCGCCGAGCCGGCCGCAGAGCCAGCCGAACCTGCTGCCGAGCCGGAAATGGCTGACGACCAGCCCGCGGCCGCCCCCGACGACGGAGGCAGCGAGCCGGCCGACCCGTTCGCCGACACTGATCCCGCGCCCCGCGACGACGCTTCTTCGGCGGACGAGCCGGCAACTCCGGCTCCCGATGGAGAGCCGGTTGCCGACCCCGCGCCGGCCGACGAGCCGGCGGCTCCCGCGGCCGACCCCTTCGCCCGCGGCGAGCCCGAACGGCGCTGGATCGACGCCACGGGCACCGCGAGCATGGTGGCCACCCTGATCGAGGTGGCCGCCGACGGCCGGTGCGTGCTCGAGGCCGGCGGCCGGCGGATCGCCGTGCCGGTCGAAAACCTCAGTGGCCACGACCGCGACTATGTCCGTCAGGCCGGCGTGCGACTGGCGAAGCTGCAGGCGGACAAGGCGGGTGAGACCGCCGCCGCGGCCGCCCCCGCGCCGACCGATACTGCCGGACTGTAAGGCCGCCCGGGCGGGGGCGGACGTCAGGCGTCGTCGAGCACCGCGACCGTCTCGAAGGCCTTGCCCTCGAGCATCTCGAGCGACGCCCCGCCGCCGGTCGAGACGTGGCTCACCCGGTCGGCGTAACCGAGCTGCTCGACGGCTGCGGCAGAGTCGCCGCCGCCGATGATCGTCACGGCCCCGGCGTTGGTCGCGTCGGCCACCGCGTCGGCCACCGCCTTGGTGCCGGCATCGAAGGGGGGCATCTCGAACACGCCCATCGGGCCGTTCCAGACCACCGTGCCGGCCGAGCGGATGATCTCGGCGTAGCGGCGGGCCGTCTCCGGGCCGATGTCGAGCCCCTCGAAGCCGTCGGGGATCTCGCCGGCCGGCACAATCTTCTTGTTCGCGGTGCCGGAGAAGTCATCGGCGCAGTGCGTGTCCACCGGCAAAACGAGCTTGCCCTTTCCCTGCGCGAGCAGCTCCGTGGCCAACGCCACCTTGTCGGCCTCGACGAGGCTCTTCCCCGTCTTGCCCCCCCGGGCCAGCGAGAACGTGTAGGCCATCGCGCCGCCGATCAGCACGTGGTCGCAGATCGAGAGCAGGTTCTCGATCACCGCGATCTTGTCCGACACCTTCTTGCCCCCGAGGATCGCCACGAACGGCCGCTTGGGAGCGCCGATCGCGTCGGCCAAATACCTGATCTCCTTCTCCACCAGGAACCCGCTCACGGCGGGCTTGCCCTGCTGCTTCATGGCCACGGGCACCGCGTGCATGCTCGCCTCGGTGCGGTGGCAGGTGCCGAAGGCGTCGTTGACGTAGGCGTCGGCCAGGGCCGCCAGGCCCGCCACGTAGGCCGCGTCGTCCCCCTTCTTCTCCCCCTTGTTGAATCGCACGTTCTCGAGCACCAGCACGCCGCCGGCCGGGAGGACCTTCGCCTTGGCGGCGGAGTCGGCGCCGCCGGTGTCACTGGCGAGCGTGACCGGCTTGCCCAGCAGTTCCCCGAGCCGCGCGGCCACCGGGGCGAGCGAGAACTCGGCCTCGAACCCCTTGCCCGCGGGCCGGCCGAGGTGCGACATCAGGATCGCCTTGCCGCCGCGGTCGACGATCGACCGGATGGTGGGCAGGGCCATCCGGATCCGCCGGTCGTCGGTGATGGCGCCGGAATCGTCCTGCGGCACGTTGAAGTCCACGCGGACGAGGACTGATTTGCCGGCGGGGTCGAGGGCGGCGACGGTCTGCTTGGGCATCGGAAGAGGCTCCGGGCGGGTAGGGCGGGGATCGTGATGGCCCGGTATTCAACCGCATCGCCCGCGTTGCTGCAAACCGCTCGTGGTGCCGGGGGCTCGGGGTTGCCCGTGCCCTCTCGCTGGACGTTCACTCCGGCCCTCCAGGCCTCCGTTCACTGCGTGTCCGCTCGCTGCGGCATCCTGCCTGCGCTCGCTTCCACAGCTCGCTCGAGGGCACCGGCAACCCCTCGCGGTCCCTTGATGCGCTCGGGAGAACGTCGAATCACTGTCGCTTCCGCTTCGGCTTGCCGTCCTGGGCGGGGTCGCGGGCGGGGTTGGGCACCGGCAGCTGGGCGCCGACTTCGGTAAGCCAGGCGTCGAGCTTCTGCCGCAAGGCCTTGGCCCGGGCAGGCTCGCGGGCGGCCAGGTCGGTGGTTTCGCTTGCGTCTGCCGCAAGGTCGTAGAGCTCGTCGCGATCGTCCTCATAAAAGTGTACGAGCCGCCAGGAGCCCGCGCGGATCGCCGAGTAGGGGGTGGCGCCGCCGGGATGGTAGTGGGGGTAGTGCCAGTAGATGGCCTCGCGATCGAGCGGGCCGCCCGCGAGCACGGCCGTGAGGTCGCGGCCGTCGAGCGGCTCTGCGGGGTCGGCCGCCACGCCGGTGCCGGCCAGGATCGTAGCCGGGATGTCGGGCGTGATCACCGGCGTGTCGCTCGTGCTTCCCGGCTTCGTCACGCCCGGCCAGCTCACGATCAAGGGCACCCGCACGCCCCCTTCGTAGGCCGAGCCCTTGCCTGCCCGCAGCGGTCGGTTGTCGGTGATGCCCGCCAGGCCGCCGTTGTCACTCGTGAAGAAGATCGCCGTCTTGTCTCGGATGCCGTGCTCCTCGAGCGTGGCCACGATCCGCCCCAGCGCGTCGTCCACGCTCTCGACCATCGCGGCGTAGGCGTTGTTGCGCGGCTCTTGCCCGGGCGCCGCCTTGGCGGCGTACCTGGCCGTCACGTCGGGCTTCGCCTGGATCGGCGTGTGGACGCAGTAGTGGGGCAGGTAGAGAAAGAACGGCTCGTCCTTGTGGGCCGTGATGAAGGTCACGGCCTCGGACGCCTCGCGGTCGGTGAGATATTCGCCCTTGGGCCCCGCGGCGAGCGTGGGGATCTTGTAGGGCGAAAAATAGCTTGGCGGCTGGCCGCGGTCGTAGCCCCCCTTGTTCACGTCGAAGCCCTGGTGCTCGGGGTGAAACGCCGGGCCTCCCAGGTGCCACTTGCCGATGCTCGCCGTGGCGTAGCCGGCCCCCTTCAGCCGCTCGGCCACCGTCACCGTCTCGAGCGGCAGGTGCTTGGTCCAGTCGGGTGGCAGAAGCTTGGCATGCGGCCGCTGGTGGCCCGCGATCCAGTCGGTGATGTGCAGCCGGGCCGGATACTGGCCGGTCACGATCGCCGCCCGGGTTGGCGAGCAGACGGTGCAGGCGGAGTAGCCCTGCGTGAACCGCATCCCGGTGGCGGCCAGCCGGTCGATGTGCGGCGTCTCGTAGAAGCCGCTGCCCTGGCAGGCGAGATCCCTCCAGCCCATGTCGTCCACCAGGATCACGATCACGTTGGGCCGGGCGGGCTGGTCGCGGGCCGCCTCGGCGGCGGTCACGGCGGCGCTACCGATCGCCCACCAGACAACCAGAGCCAGGCGGACCAACGGAAGGGCAGAGCGCATGAGACTTCTCCTGGCAGGAAACGCGGGGCCGCCACTGGGATGCGGATCATCCCGGCGGCATAATCGTGGACCCACGGCCGCTCGCATGCAACCTGTGTGCGCGCGCGGCGGTGCCCTCGGGGAGGTTCCGATGCCGCAATATGGTCGTCTGCTTCGGATGATCCTCACCGCCCTGGCGGTCACGGCCGCGGGTGGCGCGGGGGCGGCGCCCCCCAACGTCGTGCTGATCCTCTCCGACGATCAGCACTGGAGCGACTACGGCTTCATGGGTCACGGGCAGCTCCGCACGCCGGCCCTCGATCGCCTGGCCCGCGAGAGCCTCGTGTTCACCCGCGGCTACGTTCCCTCGAGCCTCTGTTGCCCGAGCCTGGCGTCGCTGATCACGGGCCGCTATCCGCACGAGCACAAGATCGTGGGGAACGACCCTCCCGACACGCGCGAGGCCCCCCGCGGCTCGCCGGCGGGCAGGGCCGCCTTCGAAGCCGGCCGCGAACGAATGAACCGCCACCTCGAGGCCTGGCCGACGCTGCCCAAGCTTCTAAACGCGCACGGCTATACGAGCCTGCAGACAGGCAAGTGGTGGCAGGGTGACTTTCGCCGCGGCGGCTTCGACGAGGGGATGACCAAGGGGCAGCGGCACGGCGACGAGGGGCTCTCGATCGGCCGCAAGACGATGGAGCCGATCGAGGAGTTCGTGAACCGGTGCCGCGGCGCGGGCCGGCCGTTCTTCGTCTGGTACGCCCCGATGCTGCCCCACGATCCCCACGACCCGCCGCAGGAACTCGTGGAGCACTACTCCTCCAAGACCGACAGCGTGCACGTGGCCCGCTACTGGGGCAACGTCGAGCGGTTCGACCGCACGGTCGGGGAACTGCTTGACTTCCTCGACGCCGAACAGCTCTCAGCCGACACGCTGGTCGTCTACGTGACCGACAACGGCTGGATCCAGCGGCCCGACGCGCCGCGGTTCGCCCCCCGCTCCAAGCTCTCGCCCTACGACGGCGGCCTGCGGACGCCGCTTATGCTCCGCCGCCCCGGCACGATCAAGCCGCGGTCGAGCGAAGCCCTGGCAACGTCCCTCGACATCATGCCCACCGTGCTCGCCGCCTGCGGCGTGCCGGCGCCGGCGGGGCTGCCGGGCGTGAATCTGCTCGACGACGCGGCCGTGGCGGCGCGGAAGCAACTCTTCGGCGAGTGCTACACCCATACGCTCGTGGATCTCGACGACCCGGCGAGGAGCCTGATGTGGCGGTGGACCGTCCGTCAGGACAATGCGCACCTCTGGAAGCTCATCGAACCGGCCTCGGCGCGGGGCGGGGATTTTCCCGTGTGGGAGGGCCGGAGCGTCGCCCCCGAGGACCAGGCCCGCTACGAGCGGGGTGAGGTCGAGCTCTTCGACGTCGCGGCGGACCCCGGCGAAACCAAAAATCTCGCGGGCGACCACGCGGGCGTCGTCACGGAACTGCGGGCGAGCCTCGACGCCTGGTGGAAGCCCGAGGCAGGGGCCGGCGTCGCCCCGGCGGATCCATCCAAGCCGAAGGCCGCGGCCCGCTCGGCGCCCAACCTGCTCGTGTTTCTGGCTGACGATCTCGGAGCCCGCGACCTCGGCTGCACTGGCAGCAGTTTCTACCGCACCCCGGCGATCGACCGCCTGGCCGCGGAGGGCATGACGTTCAGGCGAGGCTACGCCTCGTGCCCCGTCTGCTCGCCGACCCGCGCGGCCCTGATCACCGGCCGCCATCCGGCCCGGGTGCGGATCACGAACTTCATCGGCGGCGATCGGCGGGGAGCGCTCCTGGGCGCCGACTATCTCAAGGCGCTGCCCGAGGCCGAGGTCACGGTGCCGGAGCTGCTCCAGGCGGCGGGCTACTCGACCGGCGTCTTCGGCAAGTGGCACCTGGGACCCCCGCCGGACATCCCCAAGCACGGCTTCGACGTGACCGGCTCCACCGCCGTTCGGCCCGGGGGCGGCCCGCTCGACGATCCGATGCACGCCCGCGCGATCACCGCTCAGGCGGTTGCCTTCGTCACGGAGGCGGCGGCCGCAGGAAAACCCTGGTTCTGCTACGTGCCGATGCACTCGGTGCACGTGCCCTTGATCACGCGACCGGAACTGGCCGCCGAGGAGGGGCGGCGGGCGGTAGGCGTGGGCCCGCGGTTCGATGTGCCGGCGGCCCCGCCCGGCGATCCCTTCACCAAGGGCGTGCAGGATCATCCGGTCTACGCCGGGATGATCCGCGAAATGGATGAGACCGTGGCCGGCGTGCTCGCGGCGGTCGAGCGGGCTGGGCAGACGGGCGACACGCTCGTGATCTTCACAAGCGACAACGGCGGCCTGTCCACGGCCGAGGGTGCTGCCACCTCGAACCTGCCGCTGCGAGCCGGCAAGGGGTTTGTCTACGAGGGGGGCATCCGGGTGCCGTTCATCGTCCGCTGGCCGGGCGTGGTCGAGCCCGGCTCAAAGTCGGACGTGCCGGTGACCACGCTTGACATCGCCGCCACGCTCATCGACGCCGGCGGTTGCGAGCCGCCGGCCGGCCACGTGCTCGACGGGAAAAGTCTGCGGCCGGTGCTCTCCCGGTCGGAAGGCACCACGGCCCGCGACCTCTTCTGGCACTACCCGCACTATTCCAACCAAGGCAGCCGCCCGGCGGCGGCGGTCCTGGCGGGTGACGGCCCGCGGCCGGGCATGGAAAAGCTCGTCGAGCATTTTGAAGATGGCCGGCTCGAACTCTTCGATCTCGCGAGCGACCCCGGCGAGCGGCGAAACCTCGCGGCCGAGCGGCCCGAGCGGGCCAGGGAACTCCACGGCCGGCTGGTCGCCTGGCGGGAGCGGGTGGCCGCGGCCATGCCGAGCCCCAACCCCAAGCCCGTCGAGCCCTACGGCCCCGCCGCCGTGCCCGGGGGGCGTCTTGGCGGTGGGAAGAAGTAGCGTGGCGTCGCGGTACACTTGCGGTCCAGGGAGCCGGAGGTCGGGGTTGTTCCACCGGCCGCGTTCGTGGAGGAGTTCAATGCGAGCCTGGACGTCAGTGTGCATCCTCATGATCGCCTGTGGAGGCGTTGTCCGGGCCGACGACTGGCCCAACTGGCGGGGCGCCGGTCTCGACGGCGTGGCCCCAGGGGGCGACTCCGTGACCGAGTGGCTGCCACCCGGTGAAGACGGCGGCGCCGGCAAGAACATTCTCTGGCGGGTGCCGCTGCCCGGCCTCGGCGCGAGCACGCCGGCGATCTGGGGCGACCATGTGCTTGTCACGTGCGGGATCGATGGCAAGGACGCCGTGATCTGCCTCGACCGGGCGGGGAAGGAACGCTGGCGGCGGGAGCTCGGTGCCGAGCGGCCGGGCAAACACAAGAAGGCCACCGGCGCGAATCCCTCGCCGGTCACCGACGGCACGCATGCCTGGGTCTACTTCAAGAGCGGCGAACTGGCCTGTCTCTCGCTCGCCGACGGCAGCCTCGTCTGGAAGACCAACCTCCAGGAGCGGTTCGGCGCGGATTCGCTGTGGTGGGACCTGGGCACGTCGCCCGTGCTCACGAAGCGGGCGGTCGTGGTGGCCGTGATGCAGACCGGCCCGAGCTACGTGGTCGCCTTCGACCGCACCACGGGTGAACTCCTCTGGAAGCACGACCGGATGCTCGACGCGCCCGAGGAGGCTGCGCAGAGCTACTCGACGCCGCTGGTGCTCGCCGGAGACCCGGCCCGCGGTGAGCCCGCGGAGATGCTCGTCGTGCTCGGGGCTGATCACGTCACGGCCCATGACGCCGCCGACGGCCGGGAACTGTGGCGGGTGGGCGGCCTGAACCCCGAGGGCAACAAGTTCTTCCGCTCGATCGCCTCACCCGTGGCCGTGGGCGACCTCGTCGTCGCGCCCTACGCCCGCGGCAACACGATCACGGCGATCCGGCGGGGTGGGAAGGGGGACGTGACCGGCTCGCACGTCGCCTGGACGCGGAAGGATCTGGGCGCCGACGTGCCCACGCCGGCCGCCCAGGCGGGTCGCGTGGTGGTCTGCACCGACAAGGGACGGGTGGTGGGCCTCGAGGCCGCCACGGGCACCACGCTCTGGGAGGAGGACCTTCCCAAGAACCGCAACGCCTTCAGTTCGTCGCCGGTGATCGCCGGCGGCCGGGTGATCGTGACCCGCGAGGACGGCGAGAGCTGGGTGCTGGCGCCGCCCGAGTCAAACCAGGGCGAGCCGCAGGTCGTCGGCACCGGGAGCGTGGCGGAGATGACCGTTGCCACGCCCGTCTGTGTCGACGGCCGGATCTTCCTCCGGACGCACGACTCGCTGTGGTGCATCGGCCGCTAGCCGCCTTTCCATCCGGGCCTGCCGGCCCCTTCCGTCTGGAGACCTTCCGATGACCCGCTGCATGGGCTTGGTTCTGCCGGTGCTGTCCTTCCTGCTCACGTCGTCGGTGGTCGCCGCGGAGCCGGCTCGGCTGCTCGTCGTCAGCGTGACCTACGGCTTTCGCCACGGATCGATCGGCACGGCGGAGGGGGTGCTCGAACAGCTCGGCCGTGAGAGCGGCCTCTGGCACCTCGACTACCTGCGGATGCCCGAGGGCAAGAAGGAGGACCCGGGCTGGAAGGAGAACGTGGCGGCCCAGTTCGCCAAGGCCTTCGCCCCGGAAACGCTCCGGGAGTTCGACGGCGTCATGTTCGTGAGCACGACCGGCGACCTACCGGTGCCCGACCTGGCCGGCTTCCTCGACTGGATCAAGGCGGGCAAGGCCTTCATCGGCTTCCACGCAGCGACCGACACGCTCAAGAAGTCCGACGCCTATGTGGAGATGATCGGCGGCCACTTCGCCGGCCATCCCTGGGGGTCCGGCGGCGAACACGGCTTCGTCAATCACGAGCCCGGGCACCGCGTGGCGGCGATGTTCCCGCCCCGGTTTCGCTGGAAGGACGAGATCTACCAGTATGACCCTCGGTACAGACCTGAGAACCTGCGGGTGCTCGTGAGCATCGACATGGCTGCGAGCAACCCCAAGGAGCCGTGGCACGTGCCGGTCTCGTGGGTGCGGGACTACGGGAAGGGCCGCGTGTTCTCCACGAACTTCGGCCACAACGAGTCGACCTGGAAAGACCCCACGTTTCAGAAGCACGCGACCGAGGGGATCGCCTGGGCCCTGGGGAAGTTCACGGCGCCGGCCGAGCCCAACCCGGAGGTGCAGGCCGCGGAGTATCTCCGGAGCGCGATCGCGGCGGCCGCGGCGGCGACGGGTGCCGACCACGACACCCTGCGGGCCAAGGCCGACGCCAAGATCGCGGCCGACGCCGGCTGGGCCGTCGGCCTGCGGCCGAAGCTGCTCGAACTACGGGGCATGAACCCGGAGGCCCGCAAGGCCGCCTATGCCGGCGTGATCGCGGAGATCGAGCGATGAGCCGCGCCGGCCGAGCGCTGGTCGCCGCCTGGGGCTGCCTGGTCGCGGCGGCAGCGGCGGCTGAACCACCGACCGCGCCGCGAAACGTTCTGTTCGTGATCTGCGACGACCTCTGCTCTGCGCTCGGGGCGTATGGCGACGAAACGGCGAAGTCGCCGAACATCGATCGGCTGGCGGCCCGGGGCGTGCGGTTCGAGCGGGCCTACTGCCAGTTTCCGCTCTGCAACCCCAGCCGCGCGAGCCTGCTGTCCGGCCGGCGGCCGGCCACGACGACCGTCCGGGACAACGCCCGGCACTTCCGCGCGGCGATCCCCGCCGCCGTCACGCTGCCGCAGGCCTTTCGCAACGCCGGCTTCCGGGTCGAGCGGATCGGCAAGCTCTACCATTACAACGTGCCCAAGGGGATCGGCACCGACGGCCTTGACGATGCCCCGAGTTGGGACGCGGTCTTCAATCCCAAGGGTCGCGACGTCGCCGACGAGGGGGCGATCTTCTCCCTCAAGCCCGGCGAGTTCGGCGGCACGGTCAGTTGGTTGGCGGCCGAGGGCACCGACGCCGAGCAGACCGACGGCCTCGCCGCCGCCCGGGCGGTCGAGCGGCTCGAGGCCTTCGCGCAGGAGAAGCAGCCGTTCTTCCTGGCGGTCGGCTTCTACCGGCCGCACACCCCCTACGTGGCACCCAAGCCCTGGTTCGCCAAGCACCCGCTCGACACGGTGCGGCTGCCGCATGTGCCGGCCGACCACGACGCCGGCGTGCCGGCCGCGGCGCTCAAGAGCCGTAAGCCCGAGCAGGACCGGCTTGTGGGCGATCTGGGCCGCGAGGCCCTGCAGGCCTACCGGGCGAGCGTCTCGTTCGTGGATGCCCAGGTCGGTATCGTGCTCGACGCACTCGGCCGGCTCGGCCTCGCCGACGACACGGTGGTCGTGTTCACGAGTGACCATGGCTACCACCTCGGCGAGCACGGCTTGTGGCAGAAGCGGAGCCTGTTCGAGCAAAGCGCGCGGGTGCCGCTGGTGATCGCCGCGCCCGGTGGACGAGCGGGCGTGGCCGACGGCCACGCGGTCGAACTCATCGACTTGGCTCCCACGCTCTGCGACCTCGCCGGTGTGCCGGCCCCGGCCGGCTTCGAGGGCCGTAGCCTCGCGCCCCTCGTGGCGGGCGACGCTGCGGCAGCGGAAGCATTCCCCGACCGACCGGCCTTCACCGAGGTGGCCGACCTCCGCGGCGGCGGCCGGGGTACGAGCGTGCGGAGCGGCCGCTGGCGATACACGCTCTGGAACGGCGGCTCGGCCGGCCGGCAGCTCTACGACCACGAGACCGATCCGGAGGAACTCGAAAACCTCGCCGAGCGGCCTGAGCACGCCGATACCGTCCGCCGGCTCGACGGACTGCTACGGGAACAGTTCGGCGCTGATCTCGAGCCTCCGCCACGCCCCCACCAGCCCGCAGGCCGCAAGCGGCAGCCGGCCGCGTAAGTAGTCACGAAGGAAGGACAATACGATGTCGATGCATCACCTCCTGGCTCGGCAACCCGAGTGTCCTCCCAATCGGTCTCGCGAGGGGCAGCCCCGAGCCGCATTTCCCACGGCGTTGCGTACCTCTGCCCAGCGCGCACGACCCACGCTCATGTGGTGGATGCTCGCACTCCTCACGTGCTTGGTGTCGCCGTCCCCGACACTCCGAGCCGACGACCCGCCTCGTCCCAATGTGCTCGTGATCCTCGCCGACGACCTGGGCTTCTCCGCCGTGGGTGCCTACGGCGGCGAGATCGACACGCCGCACCTCGACCGGCTGGCCGCGGGCGGGCTGCGGTTCACGCAGGGCTACAACACGGCCCGGTGCTGGCCGACGCGGGCGGCGCTGCTGACCGGCTACTACCCGCAGGCGATTGGCCGCGATGCGTTGCCGGGGGGCAAGGGGGGCGCGCAGGGCAAACGGTCCGCCTGGGCGAGGCTCCTACCCGAGCGGCTCGCCGCCGCGGGCTACCGCTCCTACCACTCGGGCAAATGGCACGTCGACGGTGATCCGCGGGAGCAGGGCTTCGCCCGGTC
>CAMCPF010000054.1 GCA_945876515.1 Candidatus Kuenenia stuttgartensis | reverse complement strand
CCTTCCTGCTGTCGCTGGTGCTCTCCTTTCTGTTGGGTTTCTTCATGGAGGCCACGCTCGGGATGCTCGGATTTTGGTTCATGGAGGTCTCGAGCATCGTGTTCGGCTACATGCTCGTGCAGTACCTCCTCTCGGGCCACATGTTTCCGATCGACATGCTGGCCGGCGTCCCGACCGGCCTGCCGAGCACGAGTCTGGCCGACGTGGTCGCCTGGCTACCGTTCCAGTTCACCGCCTACTTTCCCGCCGCCGTCTGGCTGGGGAAGATCCAGGGGGGCGAACTCGTCCGGCTGCTCCTGCTCGAAGCTGCCTGGGTGGCGGTGATGATCGTCGCCTGCCGGATCGCCTGGATCCGCGGCACGCGGCGGTACAGCGGCTTTGGAGGCTGAGGTGACCCGCTATCTCACCATCCTCGGCACCTTCGCCCGGGCCTGCCTGGTTCGCGACATGACCTTTCGGGCCAACTTCCTGCTCGAGTGCCTGACGAGCCTGGGCTGGATGTCGATGAACCTGGCCTTCTACCTGCTCGTGTTCACGTTCACGCCCGAGATCGGCAAGGGCACGGGCTGGACCCGGGAACCCTTTTTCGCCTTCGTGGCCACGGGCCTGATCATCAACGCGATCGTGCAGGCCTTCTTCATGCCGAGCGCGGAGGAACTCACCGAGATGGTTCGCACCGGCGGGCTCGACGGCGTGCTCGTCAAGCCGCTCGACGCCCAGTTTCTGCTCTCGCTGCACCGCGTCGACTTCTCGGCGCTCGCCAACGGGATCGTGGGGCTCGTGCTGCTGGCCTGGGCGGTGTCGCGGTTCGAGTCGCCCCCGCCGCCCGTCGCCTGGGCCGTCTACCCGCTCCTGATCCTGTGTGGCGTGGCGATCCTCTATGGACTGGTGATCATGCTCGCCGCGGCCACGATCCACATGGGCCGCAACCAGAGCCTCTACGACTTCTGGTTCTACCTGACCAACTTTTCCCGCTATCCCGCCGAGATCTACGCCGGCCCCTGGGGCGGCCCGCTCCGCGCCCTCTGCACCTTCGTGATCCCGATCCTACTCGTCGTCAACGTACCGGCCCGGGTCATCGCCCAGCCCTTCTCGGCCGGCGCCTGGTGGCCGGTGGCCGGCATGGTCGCCGCCGCCGCCGCCGCCCTCGTCGTCTCCCGCTGGGTCTTCCAACGGTCGCTCGCCCGCTATCGCAGCGCGAGTAGTTAGCCCTCGCGAGGGATTGCCCGTGCCAATCGAGCGGCGTTGGAAACCGAGCGCAGCCAGGATGGCGAAGCGAGGTTTCCATCGAGCGACCGGAAGGCAGGATGCCTGAAGGGAGCGTCCGGCGAGATGGCACGGGCAACCCCGAGCCGCGTCACCCACGACTTCGTCTGTTCACGGCCGTGTCCCAGCGGGTATCTGTGGTGTGACCAAGAGGAGCGATTCGGATGCGGCAGGGACTTCACGAAGATGTGGCGGCGGTGGTGATCGGGCTGGCGGCGGTGGTCCTGGCGTTGGCCGTCACCTGGGCGGCACGGCCGGCCGAAGAGCCGGGGAGCCGCGACCGTCACCCCAAGGGCTGGCCGACGCCACTGGCCGCCACGGTCGGCACGCCCGGCACCTGGACCGATCAGCCGCTGGTCGCCTTCCACGGCAAGGGCGGTGGGCTCGCGATCACGCCGACCCTGCTCGGCATGGGCTGGGTCGTGCTCGTGGGCGGCCTGGGAACGCTCCTGACGGGTGGCAGCCTGCGGCGGTTTTTGCTCGGCGGCTGCCTGCTCGCCGTGCTGGCCTGCCTGGCCTACGTGATGGCGAGCCAGAAGCTCGTGAAGTACTACAACCTCGAGTATCCGCTCTGGGCTCTCGCGGTCGGCCTGTTCGTCGGCAACGCCGCCGGAGTGCCCCGCTGGCTCGCCCCGGCGCTCGTGGGCGAGTTCTTCATCAAGACGGGGCTGGTCGTGTTCGGGGCCGAGGTGCTCGTGAGCCGGCTCTTGGCCCTGGGCCTGCCCGGCCTCTTGACCGCCTGGATCGTGACGCCCGTCGTGCTCGTGACGACGTATCTCTTCGGCGTGCACCTGCTCAAGATTCCCTCGCGGCCGCTCTGCATGACCCTCTCGGCCGACATGTCGGTGTGCGGCGTGTCGGCGGCGATTGCGACCGGGGCCGCCTGCCGGGCCAGGAAGGAGGAGATCTCGCTTACGATAGGCCTGTCGCTGTTCTTCACCGTGATCATGATGGTGGCGATGCCACCGACCATCCGGGCCATGGGGCTCGATCCGATCGTGGGGGGTGCCTGGATCGGCGGCACGATCGACGCCACCGGCGCGGTGGTCGCGGCCGGCGAGTCGCTCGGCAAAGAGGCCGGCGAGGTGGCGGCCACCGTGAAGATGATCCAGAACTCGATGATCGGCTTGATCGCCTTCGCCGTGGCGGCCTACTGGGCCGGCTGGATCGACCGCGACCCCGGCGGCCCCCGCGGCACGCTCGCCGGCGAGGCCTGGCGGCGGTTTCCCCGATTCATCCTCGGGTTCCTGGCCGCGTCGCTCCTCTGCTCGTGGCTGCACTCGCAGGGCCCGGAGCAGGCGCTCTGGGTCGAGGGGGCGACCACCGGCTTCACGGCCAAACTCCGCGGCTGGCTGTTCTGCACGGGCTTCGTCTGCATGGGCCTCCAGACCAACTTCCGCGAACTCGCCCCGCTGCTCGCGAGCGGTCGCCCGGTCGTGCTCTACCTCGCGGGTCAGGCGCTCAACCTCGCCCTCACCCTCGCGATGGCGAGCCTCACCTTCGGCTGGCTGTTCCGCAAGGCGGTGGAGCCATGAGCCCGTTGCACTCACCATCACGGGCGGTGGTTCGGCTCGTCGCGGGTGGCATGCTCATCGCCGCGGTCTGGTGCGGCCTCTTCCCGAGGCTGCTCGAGGTCGGGCCGGTCAAGCGGCACGTGGCCCTGATGGAAGAGCGGCGGGTCGATCCCTCGGCGATGTATTACACCGAACTCGAGCGGCTCCCGCTCCGACCGGCGTGGGTGGACGACGTGCTCGTGCTCTGGCCGTGAGGGAGGATTCCGCTCGTAGCGGCGGGCATCCTGGCCGCCGCTACGGGTCGGGTGGGAAGCCAACCGTCCCGCGGGCAAGATGCCCGCGGCTACTTTCCGAAGCGATCACGGTCGTTGCGGATCCCGCACCGATGGACTGCGAAGGGTTGCCCGTGCCAATCGAGCGGCGTTGATAGCGAGCGAAGGCAGGATGCCGGAGCGAAGCTAGCGTCGAGCGACCGGAAGGCAGGCGGGCACCGATCCGCCGAAGGCGGATTGGTCGTGAAGGGAGCGTCCGGTGAGATGGCATGGGCAACCCTGAGCCGCGTCACCCGCGAGCCGCGCCGTGGTAAACTTCCGGCTTTCCCCCGGAAGTCAGCCGCATGCCGCTCAAGCTTGCCTTCAGTTCCAATGCCTACCTCGACGTGCCCGTCGCCGAGGCCGTGGCGCGGATCGCCGGGGCGGGCTACCGCGGGATCGAGCTGTTGGCCGACGTGCCCCACGCCTGGCCGGCCGGGCTCTTGGAGGTCCAGAAGGAGGGGATCCGCCGGGCTATCCGGGAGCACGGCCTCACGATCTCCAACATCAACGCGTTCATGATGAACGCCGTGGCCGATCCCCGGCAGCCCTACTGGCACCCCGGCTGGACCGACCCTGACCCGCACTACCGGGCCATCCGCCGGGAGCACACCAAGCGGGCGCTGCGGCTGGCGGCGGAACTGGGCGCCAGGTCGATCTCGACCGAGCCGGGCGGTGAGCTCGCGCCCGGGCAGTCGCGGCGCGAGGCCGAGGCCATCTTCTACGAGGAGCTCATGCCCGTGCTCGACGTGGCGGCGGCCTGCGACGTCATGCTCCTGGTGGAGCCTGAGCCCGGGCTGCTGATCGAGACCTTCTCGCAGTATCTGGAGTTTGCGGAGCGGGTGAACCACCCGGCGCTCGGCCTCAACTTCGATGTGGGCCACGCCTACTGCGTCGCCGACGATCCGGCGGCGTGGGTGCCCAGGCTCGTGGGCCACACGAAGCACTACCACGTGGAAGACATCGCCGCCACGCGGGTTCATCACCATCTCGTGCCGGGCGAAGGGGCCATCGACTTCGCCGCGGTCCTCGCGGCCATCGCCGCCCACACCCCTGACACCTGGGTGACCGTCGAGCTCTATCCCTATCGCGATCGCCCCGATGACGCGGCCCGCGCGGCCCGCGCGCACCTCCTGTCTGTGGCGGCGGCTGCCGGAGTGGAGCTGGCCTGATGCTCGCCTGGCTGCGGCTGGTCCGCGTCCCCAATCTGGCGACCGCCGCAGCGGACCCGTTGGCCGGCTACCTGATCGTGTCGGGCCTGAAGGAGGTCGGCTGGCCCCCTCTGGCTTGCTGGCTCGCCGTCGCCGCCGTCGTCGCGCTCTATGCGGCCGGCATGGTGCTCAACGACGTCTGCGACCTCGAACTCGACCGCGAGGAGCGTCCCGAGAGGCCGTTGCCCAGCGGAGCCGTCTCGGTGGGCACCGCGGCGACCGTCGGCGCAGCGGTCCTGGTCGGGGGCGTGGCGCTGTCCGTGGCTGCGGCCGTCGTCGCGGCGTCGCCCTGGCCGGCCGTCGTCGGCGGAATCCTGGCCGCAGCCGTCTGGGGCTACGACCGCCACGCCAAGGGCACGCCGGCCGGGCCGCTGGTCATGGGAAGCTGTCGGGCGCTCGCCTGGCTGATGGGCATGACGGTCGCCGGCGGGCCGACGCAGCCGGCCGAATGGCTCGTTCCGGCAGGCATGGGAGTGTACGTGGCCGGGATCACGCTCTTCGCCCGCGACGAAGCCGGACGGAGCCGCACCGGCCTGCTCGCCGGGGCCACGCTGGTGATGCTGTGCGGGCTGGCGCTGGCCGCCGGCCTGGTCTGGCTGCCGGGGCAGCAGGCCATCGAACTGACCGGCGGCCTGCGGATGCCGGTGTCCACGTGGCTCATGCTCTGGAGCCTGATCGCGACGTCGATCCTGTTACGGGCCGCGCTGGCCGCCGTCGACCCCGCGCCGGCCCGCGTGGGCCTTGCCATCGGCAACGCGATCATGTCGATCATCACGCTCGACGCGGTGCTGGTGCTGGCCCGCTGCGGCGAACGCTGGGCGATCGTCGTGCTCTGCCTGCTCGTCTGGTTCCTGCTCTGGAAGCGACTCGTCCCTCCCACCTGACCCTTGGCCGCCATGTGCTCCATGCGTCTGGGCTTCAGCACCAACAGCGTCGGCGACGTCGATCCGCTCGGGGCGGTGCCGCTGTTGGCGGACCTCGGCTACCGGTCGCTGGCGATCACGCCGGACCGGCACCTGCTCGATCCCTTCGGGCCGGGGCTCAGGGCAGAGCTCGACGGCTGGCGCAGGGCCCTCGCGGCCCACGGCCTGGCCTGCGTGATCGAGACGGGGGCCCGGCACCTGCTCGACCCGCTCGTGAAGCACGAGCCCACGCTCGTCTCGGCCGAGCGGGCGGCCCGCGACCGGCGCGTGGACTTCACGAAGCGTGCGATCGACCTTGCAGCCGAGCTCGGCGCCGGCTGCGTCTCGCTCTGGAGCGGCGTGGGCCGCGACGCCGCCGACCAGGCCACCCTCGAGGCCCGACTCGTCTCAGGGCTCGAGCCGATCCTCGCCCACGCTGCCGCCCGGGGCGTCGTGCTGGGCCTCGAGCCGGAGCCGGGCATGGTGATCGACACGCTGGCCCGCGCCGTCGCGGTCATCGAGCGACTCGGCCGGCCCGCGGGCCTGGGGCTCACGCTCGACACGGGCCACCTCGAATGCCTCGGCGAGCGGCCGGCCGCCCGGGTGATCGAGCTATGGATCCAGCGGATCGTGAACGTGCACGTGGACGACATGCTGGCCTGCCGCCATGAGCACCTGCCGCTCGGCACCGGCGACGTGGAGTTCGCCCCGCTGCTCGCCACCCTGGCTGCGGGCGGATACTCGGGCGGCCTGCACGTGGAACTTCCGCGCCAAGCCCACCGTTGGCTCGAGACGGCCCGCGAGTCGGCCCGGTTCCTCATGCCGCTGCTCACAGCAGCGGGGAGTCGTGGGTAGTGCTGGCGGCGTGACGCGCACCGCATTGGTTCGCCGGCGGTGACATGCTCGGAACCTTCGGACTTTGCGAGTACTTACACCATAGGTGTGGCCACGTGCGTGCTACGCAAAGCTCCTCGGTTCCTGCGCGTGCCCCCGACCGGCTCCTCAGCATCCGAGTTCTTCGATCAAGCAGCAGCCGGCGATCCATTCGGCGTCTCCATGGACCGCGAAGGGTTGCCGGTTCCCCGGAGCCGGCGTTGCTGGCAAGCGCAGGCAGGATGCCGAAAGCGTAGCCAGCATCGAGCGGGTGGAGGCCATGGATGGCCGAAACGAGCGTCCGGGCGACGGGGACCGGCAGCCCTGAGCTATCACCCAAGGCTCACTCGAGCGTCCGGCGAGTCGACTCAGCGTCCGCCCTCGCCTCACGCCCATTCCGGCGAAGGCTCGATCGCGTCGGCGGGACGCTTGCCGGAGTCTACGCGGCCGGAGCCGGCCAAGCGGCTGATCACCTTCACGGTCATGTCGCCGTCGCAGGCGATCTGGCAGGAGAGCCGCAGGCCCGGCGTGCCCGCGAGCCCCTTGGCCGCCAGCACGGCCTGCTCGGCCTTCGTGATCGCGGCCGGCTCCCCCGCCAGGAACTCGACGCGGCAAGTGGTGCAGCGGGCCACGCCGCCGCAGGCGTGGAGCTGGTCCACGCCGCACTCGTCCACCAGGGCGTTGACCAGCCGCTTGCCGGCCGGCACCTCGAACTCGCCCACTCCATCGACGGTCAGTTTCGGCATCGGTATTCGGCTCCTGTATCTGGGAACTACTTCTTGCCCTTGGGATCGAGGTTCGCGGCCAGCTCCTCGGCCGTCAGCGACGTGGTGAAGCCCTCACCCGGCACCTCGAGCCCCGCCGTCCAGGCCAGGGCGTTGAGCATCAGCTTGCGGAAGTCGTCGTTGCCCCAGTTGGCGTGGAAGTGGGCGCCGGTGCAGCCGAAGCCGCGGCCGCCACCCGGCCGCTCGTAGGCCCAGGCCAGCACCTCGCGGCCCCCCTTGTTGGCCCGCACGGTCGGGTTGTTGCTGTGGGGGCCGTCGGGCCGCTCACGGGTCGCGTCGGGCGGCACGGCCGTGAGGATCATCGTCAGCCCCTCGGTTGGCCCCCCCTCGGCCTGCTCTTTGAACCGCATGTGGTAGTACCACTCGTCGTTGGTTTCGAACGGCTTCACGCCCCGCGTGATCGGATGCCCCTGGGCGAGCTCCGTCTGGTAGAGCGTCCAGTGGGGGTTCACCGACCAGTGGGGCTCGAAGTAGCCCCCCATCCAGTCGAGGAACTGCGGGCCGCCCTTCTCCTTCGGCACCTCCACGGCGTAGTGGAGGCAGGCGATGCCCACGCCCCGCTTGGCCAGCGCATCGATCTGCGCGAGCCGGTTGCTTTGGAGCACGGGATGGCCGCCACCGCCGTCGGCGAAGAAGAACACGGCGTCGGCATTGTCGAAGGCGGTCGGGTCGGTCGGCCAGCCGCCGGTGTAGACCTCCGTGACGAGCTGCGGGCAGGCCGCGGCCAGGCACTTTTCCAGGAGCAGGCAGCCCGCCCGGAACTCGTGCTGGCCAGAGCCGTGGCTCGCCCGCCCCGCGACCATCACGAGCTTCTTCCCGCCGTCGGCCAGGCGGGTCCGCTTCAGGCGGATGTCCTTGAACTCGACCTTCATCGGCGGCCCGGCATGGAGTTGGAGCGCGAGCACGCCCTGCACGGCCCGCTTGCCCTCCTGCTCGTCGACCGTTTCCGACATCAGCTGCCCGTTGATGAAGTGCTGGAGCTTCGGGCCCTTGGCCACGATCCGGTAGGCGTTCCACTCCCCGGGCTTGATCACATCCTGGAGTTTCGCGGTGTCGCCGATCGGCTCGCCGGGCGTCTTCGTGCCGTCGGCTGCGATCGTGGCCCGCTGGCCCCGCAGGCAGAGGATCCCCCGGCCCTTCTCCTCGTACATGATCCCGGAATACTTCGTGCCCCCCTCGAAGTCGCCCTGGTAGCCGCCGACGACGAAGTCACCCAGATCTTTGCTCCGATACTGGATCCCGCTGTTGCCCTTGTCGGTGATCCGGTACGCGAGCTCGAGTTCGAAGTCGTCAACCTGGCCGGCCCGCCAGATCAGGAAGGTGTTGCCCTTGGTGGGCTTCTCGGCCGTGGTCTCGCCGACGATCACCCCATCCTCGACCCGCCAGAACTCCGGCTTGCCCTCCCAGCCCGCGAGGCTCTTGCCATCGAACAGCGGTACGAAGCCGGCGTCGTCACCCCGCCCGGCGGCGGCCGTCAGCCCGAGTGCGAACGCGAACCAGACCGTAGCCAGACGGGTGAACAGCCCCGATGGCGGGCAGGAAAAGCGGTGCGATCTCACGGGGCGGGTCTCCGGAAGCCGACGACGATCGGCGACCGCGTCGGCCGCCTGGGGCCGACATTATGCCACGGATGGCGGCGTGGCGCCCGGGCTCAGCGACGGGCGGGAAATCGCCCGTCGGTCCGGTCGCGGGGCAGGCGGCCGGCCGTGAACGAGTCGGCGTCGAGGCCGAGCATGTCGAGCAAGGTGTCGAGCGAGCCGACCCGCGTGCCGTACAGCTTGGCGGTCTTGAGCCCGCGATCCCGCCGCTTCGCTTCGTTGGCCCAGCCGGGGACCTCGTCCGTGGTCCCGCCGCTCGCGGGTTGGCCGAGATCGACGACCATCGCCGTGTCGGTGGCCACGCTATCCATCACCCGGCCGCCCGCCTTCCTGACGAGTTCGGCGAGGCCCTCCGCATCCGATCGACCGTCTCGATCCAGGTCGGCGAAACCGACGATCACGATGGCCGGCGACACGCCCGGGGCCCAGAGGCTCGAGGCCACGCCGTCTCCGCTGAGGATCGGATTCCGTGAGTCTTCGCGGCGGATGGCCGCCCGCACGAGGTTGGGCCCCTCGATCTCAGTCACCTCGATCACGGCCTTCCGATCACCGAACTGCGGACGCTGGCCGTCGGGCGGGAACACGTGGAGCACGAGGCCGGGGCGGATGCCGCCGGTCGAGCGGCAGGAGACGAGCACCGTACCCGAACGGGCATCGACGTCAGCCACCCGCCCATCGACCCCGTCGATCCGATCGGTGGCGGGCCGCAGGTTGGCGATCGCCTCCTGGACCTCCGGATCGGCGATCCTGGCGACGGTCAACAGTTCGTTGAGCCGCGTGATCTCCTTCGATTGGTTGCGGAGTTCGTTGCGGATCACCTCCAGTTGCTCCTCGGGCTTCTTGGCCTCGAGGCCGGCCCGCTTGGCCGGCGGCAGATATTCACCCACGCCCACGATCTGGACCTTGAGGCTCTCCAGGTCGCGGGCCTTCTCCTCCTCGCTCCGCTTCCCGTCGAGGAGTTTGCCCTGCTGGGTCTCATGCGCGGTGCGGCTTTCGGCAAACTGCTTCGTCGCAGCGTCGAGGTCGGCCTTGGCCTTCGCTTCGGCGGCCTTGGCGGTCTCGAGCGCGTCCTGGGCGGCCTTCACGTCGGCCGTCGCTTTGGTCACGCTGACCTGCTTTGCTTCCTCGGCCTTCTGCACCGCTTCCGACTTGGAGCGGAACTCAGCCCGCAGCCATTCGATCAGCTTGAGGTACGACTTTTCGTCGCCGGCGAAGCCCTGGAAGTCGCCCTCGAACAGCTTGGCGAGGCCCGTTTCCACGTCGGCGATCGGCACGTCGGCCCCCACGCCGATGATCCCGCGCAGCGTCGCCATTTCGTCCTTCGTCGCCTGCATCGCGGCCTGGGCTTCGGCGGCGCCGGCCACGGCGGCCTGCTGGGCCTGGTCGGCCTCTTGCCGCTTGGAGAAGAACAGATACGTCGTCACCGCCAGGGCGAAGGTCAGGATCACGAACAGGCTCAACGCGATCGTGAGCGCGGCCTGGGTCGTCCGGTTGACAGCCATCGGGCGAAATCTCCCGGGAGCGGGAGGCCTGGTCGGGATCGGGATACTCGGGGGCGGCGGCAGACCACGCGTGGCACGGCTCCGCTCTAGCCCCTGTCGGCTTATCGACGGCGGCGAAGCGACCGATGGAGCCGTCACCTGATTATACCGGTTGCGCCGGTTGCGCCGGCTCAGCGCCTGGCCGTTGCCAGCCGCGCCGCCATCTTGAGCACCTGCTGCTCGACCACCTCGGGCTCGCCGAAGGCCTCCCGGAACGCCTCCCGGCGGGCCTCGGGGGAATCGTCGGCCAGCGGACGTTTGGCGGCCAGGCCCCTGAGGTAGGCGGCGAACTCGGGCTTGCGGCTGTGGAGCAGATGGTGTGTGAGTGCCCAGGCTGCGGCATAGGCGTCGAGGGCCGTGTCGGGCTGACGGAAGAGGTCGTCATCGGAGATGACTGCCGTGATCACGCCCGGCCGCTGGTTCGCCACGAACTGCTCGAGCCGCGGGCCGTTGACCTCAGCGACTCCCTTCCAACCCCGGTTGTTCTTCAAGTCGGGAGTCTCGAAGGCGGTGGCGATGCCCTCGCTGACCCAGAGCGGCACCGGGGCCAGCCGTTGGTGCAGCCCGCTGTTGAAGGCCAGCTGGTGGGTGGCCTCGTGGACCAGCGTCGAGACGAGCCCGACGGCGGCGGGGCTCGAGAGGATCGCCAGGCCCGCGGCGCCCGCCGCCCGCGGCCGGCCGGCCGCCAGGGCGTCGCTGCCCGTGAGGTCGTAGGTGGTGACGCGATTGCTCATCATGTCGTAGTAGCCCACGACGCGGCTGGCGGCGGCCCCGAGGTCGGCCGCGGCGTGGGCCTCGTACCGCTGACGGTTCGCGAAGATCACGACCACGAGCGGCCGCGGCGGATCGTGCACCTCCAGGCCCGCCCGGGTCCAGAAGGTGCCGAAGGCGTCGTGCAGCCGCTCGAACACCGCGGTGCACCACTTGGCGTAGTCGCGCGAGGTGTCGAAGCAGACGACGTAGTGTTTCGTGATGTGGACGTCGAAGCCCGCCGGCAGCTGGGCGAGCAGCCGCCGACCGAGCGCCTGCGGCGTGTCGGGCTCCGCGGCCGGGGCGGGCTCCGGCGGGCGGCCGGTGAGCC
>CAMCPF010000053.1 GCA_945876515.1 Candidatus Kuenenia stuttgartensis | reverse complement strand
CGTTCCTCTCAGAGGAAAAAGTTTGACACCGTAAGCGGCCGCAAGAATCGCGGCCGTCCGTTGCAAGGAGGCACCCGCCATGGACTGGCGTGGTTCGTTCGGGATCCGGCCGGTTTCAGCCCGTGGTCGTCGTTCCGCCGGCCGCCGGGCCGGGCGGTGGCTCGCCGGCCTGGAGTGGCTCGAGCCACGGCAGCTGCTTACCGGTGACCTGCCAGCGTCGCCGGCGGCCCTCCCCAACGACCCGTCGTTCGCCGTCGAGTGGGGGCTGGAGAACACCGGTCAATACAGCGGCACACCGGGCAACGACATCGGCGTGGCCCAGGCCTGGGAGTTCACGACCGGCTCGCGGAGTGTGGTGGTGGCGGTGATCGACTCCGGCATCGACCTCACGCATCCCGACCTCGTGGCCAACCTCTGGGTGAATCCCGGCGAGATTGCCGGCGACGGGATCGACAACGACTCGAACGGCTTCATCGACGACGTCCACGGTTGGGACTTCGTTGACAACGACGCCGTGCCGCAGGACGGCTTTGGCCATGGCACCCATGTGGCTGGGATCATCGGCGCCGTGGGCAACAACGGCATCGGGGTGACAGGCGTGAACTGGCAGGTGTCGATCATGGCCCTGCGGATCCAGGACGACCGTGGCGCGGGCAGCACCAGCGCGATGCTCGCGGCCCTCCGCTACGCCACCATGATGCGACGCGACCACGACGTGATGATCGTGGCCAGCAACAACAGCTGGGACGCGCCGGCCGGCTATTCGGGCGTGGTCGAGCAGGCGATCCGCGAGCACGGCGAGGCGGGGATCACGTTCGTGGCCGCGGCGGGCAACAAGGCCACCGATCTGGACGTCACACCGCAGTATCCCGGCAGTTACGACCTCCCCAACGTGATCACGGTCGCCTCGCTCACGCCGCAGGGCGCGTTGGCGGCATCGTCGAACTACGGAGCCGTGAGCGTGGACGTGGCCGCCCCGGGCACGGTGATCCAGTCCACGTATAAGAACGGCACCTATGGGCTGCTCTCCGGCACATCGATGGCGGCGCCGCACGTGACGGGGGTGGTGGCGCTCGTGGCCGCGGCGCAGCCCGGGATCACGGTGGCCGGGATTCGCACCGCGATCCTCGGCACGGCGACACCGCTGACCGCCCTCGCGGGCAAGGTGGCGACCGGCCGGCTCGATGCCTTCGCGGCGCTGGGATCGCTGGGCGTCGCCCCACAGACGCCGCCCCCGCCGACGGTGCCGACCGCGGTGCCACCCACGGTCATCACGCCGCCGCCCGCTGCGGCCGCGGCTGATGTGAGCCTGCGGGTGCTGGCCGACGTGCGCCGCGGCGGCTCCGTGGGGCTCTATGCCCGGCATGATCTCGCGAGCGGAGCTCAGGTCATGGCCGAACTGTTTCGCACAGCGGGGCGGTTTCGAGCCCGGATCCTCCTTCACGATGGCGCCGGCTGGCGAGTCGTGGCGACTCGGTGGGTGGCCGGCGGTCGCGGAGTCGTGCGATTTGACGCGGCTGGAGGCAGCCTGCGGATGTGGTTTCAGGGCAGGCTCGTGCTGGCGGCGCGATCGGCCACGCTGCTCGCGGCCGGTGAATGCGGCCTGAAGGTATCGGGCGTGAACGCGCGAGCCAGCAGCTTTGTGGCCACGCCCTTGGCGTGAGTGGCCGAGCCCGAGCAGAGGCTGCGAGCCAACGCGCGTGAACCGAGTCGGAGTGTCCAGCCAGCCATCGAGGCCACGGAAAACAGAACCGGAAAAATCTGCTTGCGTTCCCCAAACTGCCCAAATAGAATCCCTCACGTTCAGTGGAGGCGATGGCTGAAACAGGCCCCGTTGCCGCGGAAAACAACCTGACAACACGTTCCAACGAACGGAAGACGGGACGAGGGGCAGACCGGCACGAGCCGGGAGGTCAATCGAATCGTAAGCCGGCGCGAGAGGAAGCCCCCGGGCGGTCTCTCACGCCGGCTTTTTTTATTGGCCGTTCGGCGGGAACGCCTCCCGAACAGTCCAACGTATTCCCGCGTCCCAGCCTCATTTTGATGGCGGTTCTTCCGATGCCAGCACAGGTTTTTCACCCCGACCCATGGCCGGCGAGTCCACCCGTGATCGGGCCGGCGGCTCTCCGGCCGGCAACCCGTCGCGTGGCGACCGCCGACCTGGCCGACGGCTGGCTGGCGCGGCAGGTGGCCCGCGCCGCCGGATCGTTCGAGCACGGCCTGCTCGGCCGCGCCCCGACGGGCGTCACGGTCGTGGGCACCGGCGGCTGGATGGTCGTCCATCTGCACGAGCAGTTCTCGCCGCTCGAACGGCAGCTGGCGGCCGCCGGCGAGGCTGGCGCACGGCGGGTGTGCGACTATCACCACGGGCTGTTCGACCGCACGGCGGAGGCGCTCTGCGAGCACGTGCGGCTGGCGACGGGTGTCGAACTGGCCGCCGCGATCGCCCACATCGACGCCGTGACCGGCAGCGTGCTCAAGACGCTGACCACGAGCACCGAAGTCGATCTGTTCCTGCTCGGTGCCGGGGTGCCGGCCCTGGGGGTGCCGGTCAACGAGCATCGGCGGGCGATCGGCAGGTACGCGGCTGCCGGGATCGCGGCGGCGCGCGACACGCTGCCCCAACCATCAGACCATGAACTCGGACCCAGTCGAGCGGCCGGCATCGGAGCCGTCTGCCGCTGATTTCTCCCCGGAGGGACCCGCAACCATGAGGAAGGTGAACCATGTTGGTGCTGACGAGGAAGAGCCGCGAAAGCGTGGTGATTGGCCAGCCCGGTGAGATGCTGATCGCGCTGGAGATCACGATCCTGGAGATTGAAGGGGGCCGCGTCCGCCTCGGCTTCGAGGCCGACCACAAGCTGCCGATCCATCGCCGCGAGGTCTGGGACAGGATCTGCCACGGCCACGGCAACGGGAGTGGGAACGGCAACGGGGACGGTGACGGCAACGGCCGCGGCAACGGGGATGGCATCGTCGGTGCGCAGCCCTTGGCGGCCGCGCTGGCCCGGCTGGAGGGCCGCCGCCAGATCGGCGGCTGACACCTGGTGGAGAACACCATGAAATCGCAGGGCGAGATCGAGGCGGCCGTCTGCGACGGCATCTCCAGGTTTCAGCAGGAGTTCATCGGCCGCGGGCCGCGTGACATCCATGCGCACCTGATCGGAACGCTGCTCGTGGTGCGGCTCCAGGGGGTGTTGACGCCGGCCGAGCGGCAGCTGATCTCACCGCGGCCCGGGCCCGCCGGCAACGGCGGCCCGGCCGCGGAGGCCGGGGCAGGCAACGGCCATGCCCAGGGAAACGCTCATTCCAACGGCGACAACGGTCGGGCCCTGCTCAAGCAGGTTCGATCCCACATGGTGGCCTCGGGCCGGCCGCGACTCGAGGAGATCGTGCGGGTGGCGACGGGCGTGGGGATGGTGAGCGTGCACCACGACATCTCGACCATCACCGGCGAGGAGGTGATCGTGTTCTCGCTCGCCGATTCCCCGGCTTGCCGGCCGAAGAAGGCGGCGAAGTGAGCGATCGGCCCCGGGGCGGTCCGCGGGGACGGGGAGCCGTATGGTAGCCTCCGACGGCCCCCCGAAAACTCCGGGGCGACTCCCGCCGAGCTGCCATGGCCATTCCCGCCACGCCCGCGTCCCGCGGCCCGACCGTGCTGGTGGTCGACGACCAGCCGATCATCGGCGAGGCCGTGCGGCGGATGCTGGCCGGGGAAGAAGGGCTGGCGTTTCACTTCTGCAGAGATGCCCAGGCCGCTCTGGCCAAGGCCGCCGAGGTGGCGCCGACCGTGATCCTTCAGGATCTCGTGATGCCGGAACTCGACGGCCTCGAACTCGTGCGCCGCTATCGAGCTGACGAGCGGCTGCGGGACGTGCCCGTGATCGTGCTCTCCACCAAGGAGGATCCGGCCGTGAAGGCCGAGGCCTTCGCGGTGGGGGCCAATGACTACGTGGTCAAGATTCCCGACCGGCTCGAACTGGTGGCCCGGGTGCGGTATCACTCCCGCGGCTACACCGCGCTGCTCGAGCGCAACGAGGCCTTCGCGGCGCTCCAGAAGAGCCGCGAGGTGCTCGCGAGCGACCTGGCCACGGCGTCCCACTACGTGCGGTCGATCCTGCCGCCGCCCGTCCCGGAAGGGCCGATCCGGGCCGACTGGAGGTTCATCCCCTCGGCCTCGCTCGGGGGCGACGCTTTCGGCTACCACGACCTCGACCCCGGGCACTTCGCCGTCTACCTGCTGGACGTCTGCGGCCACGGCGTGGGCGCGGCGCTGCTCTCGGTGTCGGCCCTGAACGCGATCCGCAGCGAGGCCCTGCCGCAGACGGACTTTCACGATCCGGCGGCGGTGCTGGCGGCGCTCAATCGCGCCTTCCCGATGGAGCGGCATAACGACATGTTCTTCACGGCCTGGTACGGCGTCTTCGACCGGGCCGGCCGGCGGCTCCGCTGGGCCGGGGGCGGCCACCCGCCGGCGCTGCTCCTGGGGCCCGACGGCGGCCGGAGACTGCTCGACTCCGACGGCCCCCTGATCGGGGCGGTCGAGGGGCTGGAGTTTCCGTCGGCCGACGTGGCGGTGCCCGAGGATGCACGGCTCTTCGTCTACAGCGACGGGGCGTTCGAGATCAGTCGAACGGACGGGTCGATGTGGCCCTTTCAGGAGTTCGTGGCGACCTTGGCGGGCGGGGTGGGTGGCAGTGAGCAACCGATCGACACCCTCCTCGGTCGGATCCGTGAACTGTCGGGAGCGGCCGATTTCCAGGACGATTTCTCGATGGTGGAGCTTGTTTTTCGCTGAACTGGGCCGGCTTCCGGCCCGCGCGGCGGCCCGCGACCCGCCTCGGGCGGACGAAAAAAGCCCGCAAAACTCAGCTGGCTTGCATGGGAAATGCGAATCCGTACACTTCGGTGTTTCGCGGTTTCGACCGGCCGCTAGCGTAGCTCAACTGGCAGAGCAGCTGATTTGTAATCAGCAGGTTGCGGGTTCAACTCCCGCCGCTAGCTCAGCGCGGCGACCGCCCCCGGTGTCGGGTGGCGGCCGCCGGAGTGCCGGGAACCAGCCGCGGTCCGTCGCCTGAGACCCGGCGCCGGCACAACAGGAGACACACGCACCCACTCGATCCACACCTCGCGGGGAGTTACCCAAGCGGCCAACGGGGTCAGACTGTAAATCTGATGGCTTATGCCTTCGCAGGTTCGAATCCTGCACTCCCCATTGTCAATCCGTTCGGCGCTCCTCAGGCCGACAGCCGCCCCGAGCAGGGGTGTCGGATCTGTCGCCGGCCGGCCTCGCGGGTGTAGCTCAATGGTAGAGCAATCGCCTTCCAAGCTAAAGACGAGGGTTCGATTCCCTCTACCCGCTTCGCGAGACCCCATTCCCCAAGCCCCATGAAAACAATCCCGTCCACGTCGCTGCTGTAGCTCAGTTGGTAGAGCACGTCCTTGGTAAGGACGAGGTCAAGGGTTCAAGTCCCTTCAGCAGCTCTTCCCGAGCCACCGCGGCGCGGGGTGCGAGATCACGATCCCGTCGCCCGAAGGGCGGCCGCACGTTCCACCAGTCACCGTTCGGTTTTTCACTCTCGAGGAGAAAGCAGGAGAGCGCATGGCAAAGGACACGTTCACCAGGACCAAGCCGCACGTCAACGTCGGCACCATCGGCCACATCGACCACGGCAAGACGACGCTCACCGGAGCGCTCGTTGCGGTCCAGGCCGCGAAGAATCTCGCGGTCGCGAAGAGCTACGCCGATATCGCCAAGGGAGGCACCGTCCGCGACGAGACCAAGACGGTGACCATCGCCGTCAGTCACGTCGAGTACGAGACCGACAAGCGGCATTACGCCCACATCGACTGCCCGGGCCACGCCGACTTCATCAAGAACATGATCACCGGTGCCGCGCAGATGGACGGCGCGATTCTGGTGGTCAGTGCCGCCGACGGCCCGATGCCGCAGACCCGGGAGCACATCCTCCTGGCCAAGCAGGTTGGCGTGCCGGCGCTGGTGGTGTTTCTGAACAAGGTCGACCTCGTGGACGATCCGGAACTGCTCGACCTCGTCGAGATGGAAATCCGCGAGTTGCTCACGAAGTACGGGTTCCCCGGCGACGACGTGCCGATCATCCGCGGTGCCGGCAAGCCGGCCTACGACAGCCCGAGCGACCCGGCGGCCAACAAGTGCATCGCCGATCTGCTCGACGCTGTTGATGCCTACATCCCCGAGCCGGTTCGTGAGCTCGACAAGCCGTTCCTGATGGCGATCGAGGACGTGTTCTCGATCGAAGGCCGCGGCACGGTGGCCACGGGCCGAATCGAGCGCGGTCAGATCAAGGTCGGTGACGAAGTCGAGATCATCGGCCTCAAGGACAAGGCCGAGAAGACGACGGTCACGGGCGTCGAGATGTTCAAGAAGTTGCTCGAGAGCGGTCAGGCTGGCGACAACGTCGGCTGCCTGCTTCGCGGCATCGCCCGTGAGGGGATCGAGCGCGGGCAGGTGCTCGCCAAGCCGGGTTCGATCAAGCCCCACAAGAAGTTCGAGTGCGAGGTCTACATCCTGTCGAAGGAAGAGGGTGGCCGCCACACGCCGTTCGTCTCGGGGTATCGTCCGCAGTTCTACTTCCGCACGACCGACGTGACCGGCAGCACCAAGCTGCTTGGTGGCGTCGAGATGGTGCTGCCGGGCGATAACGTCAAGATGGAGGTCGAGCTGATGGTGCCGATCGCCATGGACGACGGCGTCCGGTTCGCCATTCGCGAGGGTGGCAAGACGGTGGGTTCGGGCGTCGTGACCAAGATCCTCGAGTGAGTGAGCCTGGGGTGAGTGTGGTCGCTCGGGCTTCGGCCCCCGGAGGTGCTTCGAACGTGGTGTAGCATTGGGATGCGGCGGTCCGGCGGATGCCGGGCCGCCGCCCACAGGGGCGTAGCTCAACTGGCAGAGCGCTGGTCTCCAAAACCAGAGGTTGCGAGTTCGATCCCCGCCGCCCCTGCAGGTGTTTCCCGCGACTCGTCGCCCGGACGCGTCGCGGTTGGGCGAGGGGCCGGGCAAGAGGCTGGGCGAACGGTTCGGAAGCGATAACAAGTCGATGGCAGCTATGCAGAACAACCAGGCGCGGGCCGGATCCCTGTTGGGGGAGATGCTCAGTTTCTCCCTGTACAAGTGGAGCCAGGGCCGCGTCACGCGCCAGGTGACCTTCGCGGCGTTGGCCTTGATCGTGGGCATCGGTGCGTGGCAGCTGGCGCAGGTGATCACCGGCCTGGCCTCCGGGGAGGCGACTGGGCCGGATCTCGGATTGCTGCGGTTCGCGGTGCCCGGGGCGCTCTTGGCGGCAGGCCTCTGGCTCTGCTTTCGGATCGTCAATATCCCGCGGTTCGCCGAGTTCCTGATTGCGGTCGAGGCCGAGATGGCGAAGGTGTCGTGGCCGACGGCAGGCGAGGTGGTTCGCAGTTCCGCGGTCGTCATCTTCCTGATCTTCGCGCTGGCCTTCCTGCTGGCGGCGTTCGACCTGTTCTGGGGCTTTCTGCTCCATCCCGCGAAACTGTGGTCCCTGTTCACCGGGGGAGGCTCGGGCCTGTAGCTCCAGGGGGCCCCGATGGCCCCTGGGCGGACGAACACCATGAACGACCAGTCAGCCGAACACGAAGACGAGAGATCGATGCCTCCGATCGAGGCCGCTGCGGCGGAACCCGTCCAGGTCCCTCCTGCGGATCAGGCGATCGCCGCCGGCCCCGCCCCCGACGGGGGTGACGATGTGGAGGACGATGGCCCCGTCGAACTTGCGGATCCGTTCGAGGGAGACGAAGACGCGCGGCCCGTCGAGGAGCTGATGCCCGAGCGGTCGGCCAAGCCGGCGGCTGACATGCAGTGGTTCATCCTCAAGGTGCAGAGCAACCGAGAGGACTCCATCCGCGAGACGCTCCTGCGTCGGATCTCGCTTCAGGGCATGGGCGACCAGTTCGGCGAAGTGATCGTTCCCAAGGAGCAGGTCACGGATTTCAAGGGGGGCAAGAAGCGGGTCGTCTCCCGCAAGTTGTATCCCGGTTACATCCTCGTCCAGATGGCGCTGACCGACGAGACGTGGTATCTCGTGCGGGAGACGGGAGGCATCGGCGACTTCACCGGCTCGGCGGGCCGACCCAGCCCGATGCTGCCGCAGGACGTGGCCAAACTGCTCAACAAGAAGGAAGAGACGGCGGCCGAGGCTCCGCGGCTGAAGATCAACTTCAAGAAGGGCGATCGGGTGAAGATCAACGAAGGCACCTTCGAGAACTTCGAGGGTGAAGTCGAGCAGATCGACGAATCCAACGGCCGGGTGACGGTGATGCTGAGCATCTTCGGTCGCTCCACGCCGGTCGACATCGAATACTGGCAGATTGAATCGGTCTGAAAAGGCCTAGCAGGCACACGAGACCGCGGCAGGCGGCGAACACGAGCGAGGACGAGCGATGGCAAAGCAGATGGTCGGACAGGCGAAGTTCCAGGTGCCGGGTGGGCAGGCCACTCCCGCGCCCCCGGTGGGCACCTCGTTGGGCCGGTTCGGCATCAACCTCGGGCAGTTCGTGCAGCAGTTCAACGACCGGACCCGCGAGGCGGGCGGGATGCCGATCCCGGTCGTGGTCACGGTCTACAACGACCGCTCGTTCGAGTTCGTCACGAAGAGCCCACCGGCGGCCGCGCTGCTCAAGAAGGCTGCCGGGCTGGCCAAGGGGTCGGGCGTGCCGAACAAGGACAAGGTCGGCAAGGTCACCATGGCCCAGGTGGACGAGATCGTCCGCCTGAAAACCGCCGACCTCAATGCCCGCGACGCGGTTCATGCCCGGCGGATGGTCGAAGGCACCGCTCGCAGCATGGGCATCACGGTCGAAGGCTGAAACATCATTCCTCCCCAGGCTTCCGTCTCCCCTCCCCCGGCACCATCATGACCCTCGTCGCCAAGACCAAGCGTATGCGGGCGGCTCACGCCGTCCTGCCCTCGACCGACGCCCCGCTGCCCCTCGACGAGGCTGTGGCGGTGCTCAAGAAGTTTCCCGCCCCCAAGTTCGACCAAACGGTCGAGATCCACGTGCGGCTGGGGATCGACCCCAAGCAGGCCGATCAGATCATCCGCGGCTCGCTCGTCTTGCCGCACGGCATCGGCAAGTCGAAGCGGGTGGTGGTGTTCGCCAAGGGCAACCTGGCCGAAGACGCCCGTGCCGCCGGCGCTGAGGAGGTAGGCGCCGATGATCTGGCCAAGAAGATCAAGGAAGGCTGGACCGATTTCGACGTCTGCATCGCCGCTCCCGACATGATGGGTCTGGTCGGCCCGCTCGGGAAGGTGCTTGGGCCGCGCGGCTTGATGCCCAGCCCGCGAGCCGGCACCGTGACGGCCGACATCAAGAAGACCGTCAGCGAGTACAAGGCCGGCAAGGTCGAGTTTCGCAACGACCCGACGGGCATCGTGCACGCCGTGGTGGGCAAGATGAGCTTCGAGCAAGCCAAACTCGCCGACAACATCAAGGCGTTTCTCAATCACATCATGGGCATGCAGCCCTCCAGCGTTCGCGGCCAGTATCTCAAGAGCGTCTCCATTTCCGGAACCATGACGCCCGGCGTGCGCGTGGCTGGCTGACCTCGAGCCTCTCCCGACAAACCCCAGACAGGATTTCACCGCCATGAGCAAGGCCATCAAGGACATGCTGGTTGACGACCTCAAGCACCGCCTCCAGACAGTGGGCGATGTGGTTGTGGTCAGCTTGGGTCGGCTCGACGCCCAAAAGACCACGCGGCTGCGGCACACGCTGCGAAAGAAGCAGATCCACCTCCAGTTGGTGAAGAACAGCCTGGCCCGCCGAGCCACGGCAGGCACCCCGCTGGAGCCGGCGATGACCGACGCCGCCGGGATGTTGGCGCTTGCTTGGGGCGGCGAGGACGTGGTCGATCTTGCGAAGGAGATCGACCGCATCGCCGGCGACAAGGAGTTCGAAGGCTTCGAGTGCCGCGGCGGGGCGATGGACGGAAGTCGCCTGGCCGCTGCCGACGTCCAGCGAGTGGCGAAGTGGCCGACCCGAGGCGAGCAACTCTCGATCCTGTCGGGCCAGATCAACTCCCTGGGGGCGCTGCTATCCGGGCAGATTCTCTCGGCCGGCGGAGCCTTGGCCGGGCAGATCGCGTCCCGCGTCGAAGACCTGGAGAAGGCGGGGGACTCGGGCGGGGCCTGACCCCGGGATGCCCGCCGGACGGCCTCGGAGCAAGGAGTTCCCAGGCGATTTCTTGGCTGGGTCTTCACCCCGAAAAAATTCGTGGTATAACGGGGGGCTCGGCGGTTCGGGCACTGTGCACCGGATCGCTGCCGCCCCCCGCGGCACCGTCAACAGACCACACAACCACCACCATGAGCGGCCTCCGGTAGTCGGAAGGTCGCTGCACTCGAAGGGAAAGGATCCGGAGCGATGGCAACGGCTGAAGCGACTCGTGAATTCTCCACCGACACCAAGGCACTCGGCGACAAGATCGTCGGGCTGACCCTGAAGGCCGCCAAGGAACTCTCCGATTACCTCGATGAGGTTCATGGCATCAAGCCGGCCGCCGGTGGCGCCGTCATGATGGCCGCTCCGGCCGGCGCCGGCGGCGGCGGTGGCGGCGAGGCCGCTGCCGAGAAGACCGAGTTCGACGTCGTTCTCGAGAGCTTCGGTGACAACAAGATCGGCGTGATCAAGGTCGTCCGGGCTGCGACGGGCCTTGGCCTCAAGGAGGCGAAGGATCTCGTCGAGGGCGCTCCTGCGAAGGTCAAGGAGGGCATCTCGAAGGAAGACGCCGAGAAGCTCGCCAAGGAGCTCGAGGAAGCCAAGGCGAAGGTCTCGATCAAGTAAAAACCACTGGAAACGCCGTTTTTTCGCCGCGGTTTTACCGGGCGTGATAAAAACGGTATAGTTTTTGCAAGATCATCCTCTCCGGCTTCGCGGCCGTCGCTCCATGCCGTGGGCGCCAGCGTTCGCTCCCTGCCTGTTGTCTGTCTCCTGTTTCCCTGGTGCGGCATGTTCTGCAGCACCACTGGGCGTCGGTTGACTGTCTTTCGTTCTGCCGCTCCCTCGCCATCCTTCATCTCGAGGAGTCGATTTCTCTATGGCAACTCGCGCTGTCCGCCGTCTCCAGCCCTCCGAGATTCGCCAGTTCGGC
>CAMCPF010000052.1 GCA_945876515.1 Candidatus Kuenenia stuttgartensis | reverse complement strand
GGGGCCCTTCGATCACCCACGTTCACCACTCGTTACTCGTTTTGGAAGCAGCTTCGGAGCACGCATGGTCAAGTTGACGGTTCGGGAACGCGAAAGCATCCAGGAAGCGGTTCGTCGATTCCGCAAACTCGTGGAGCGAAGCGGGATCAAGAAGGAGATGCGGAAGCGCGAGTTCTTCGAGAAACCGAGCGAGACCAAGCGACGAGCCCGCCTCCGCGCCGAGCGCCGCACCAAGCGGAACCGCCTCCTGGGCGTGTAGGCATCACGCCCAGTCGAGGGCGATGTCGAGCCACGGGGCATGGTGCGTCGGCCAGCCCGTGCTGACGCGGTTCACCCCGGTGTGGGCGATCGCCGTGACCGTCTCCGGGTGGATGCCCCCCGAAGCCTCGAGCACCACTCCGGGCGCGAACTGGTCCCGCAGGGCGACGCAGGCGGCCAACTCGCGCGGCTCCATGTTGTCGAGCAGGACGATGTCGGGGCTGGCCGCCAGCACCGGTTGAAGCTGCGCGATCGAGTCGATCTCGATCTCCACGACCATGGCCTCGGCCCGAGACGGCGGAAACGTCTGGCCGAGAAATGCCCGGGCCCGGCGCACGGCGGCCGCTGGATCGATGCCCGCCGCGGCGAGCGCGGCCAGATGATTGTCCTTGATCAGGATCGCGTCGTAGAGCCCGAGCCGGTGGTTCCAGCCGCCGCCCGCGCGGGTCGCATACTTGTCGAGCAGTCGCCAGCCGGGCACCGTCTTGCGGGTGTCGTAGACGCGGCAGGGCGTCTCCGCCACGGCATCGACGAGCCGGCGGGTGGCCGTGGCGATGCCCGAGAGCCTTCCCAGCAGGTTGAGCAGCGTCCGCTCCGCTGCCAGCACGCTCCGCGTCGGGCCCGCCAGCGTGGCCAGCGTCTCACCGGCGGCCACGAAAGCACCGTCGGCGATCCGCGGCTCCAGCACGAGCGCCGCATCGGTCGCCGCCGCCACGATCGCCGCCGCCGGCAGTCCCGCGATCACGCCTTCCCGTCGGCTCACGATCGCCAGTTCGCTCCGGGCGGCCGCCTCGACCAGCCCCACGCTCGTCCAGTCGCACTCGTGCCCGAGATCCTCGGCCAGCCAGCCGATCGCGAGGCCGGCCACGTGCCGGGCCAGGTGGTCGTCCCACCGTAGTTGCCGGTAGCCGGGCCCGGCGGTGACATCGCGGTCGAGGGGCTCTTGATCGGGCATCGGGCTCGAGGTTCCTAAGGCCACCGGGGCGAAAGCCGCGTATCCTATGACGGTCCCCTCGCCCCCGGCCACCACCATGTCCCCGAACGACCTCGCCCGCGGCCCGGCCACTGCCAAGGGGCAGCCGTTCGTCGCCGGCCTGCTCGCCACCGGGCTGGCCGCGATGGCGGCCTGGTACGTGGCCTCGGGCGGCCTCTCGGGCGGGCTCGTGCACCACGACGCCCCGCCGCCAGCCACCGCCCTGTTCACCGTGGACCTCAACGCGGCCGACGCCATGGAGCTCGCGCAACTGCCCGGCCTCGGGCCCGCGACCGCCGCCCGGATCGTCGACCACCGTCGCACGCACGGCCCCTTTACGAGCAGTGAGGGCCTGCTCGACGTGCCTGGCATCGGTGCGGTCACGCTCGAGCGGCTGCGGCCCCATCTCCGCCCTGTCGTTCCCTCCGCGGAGGCCCCCTGATGGCTCCCCCAGCCCTCCAGCCCGGCGTGTTCGAACTCGTGGCCCCGTACGAGCCGGCCGGCGACCAGCCCGCCGCGATCGATTCACTCACGCGGGGTGTGGAGGAGGGCCGCGGTTCGCAGGTGCTGATGGGCGTGACCGGGTCGGGCAAGACCTTCACGATGGCCAACGTGATCGCCCGCGTCGGCCGGCCAACGCTCGTGCTCTCCCACAACAAGACGCTCGCGGCCCAACTGTATGCCGAGTTTCGCGACTTCTTCCCCCACAACGCCGTCCACTACTTCGTCAGCTACTACGACTATTACCAGCCCGAGGCCTACATCCCCCAGCGGGACATCTACATCGAGAAGGACGCCGCGATCAACAAGGAGATCGACCGGCTCCGGCTCGCGGCCACCAGCGCCTTGGTGAGCCGGCGGGACGTGGTGGTGGTGGCGAGCGTCTCCTGCATCTACGGCCTCGGCTCGCCGGTCGACTACCGGGCGATGGTGGTGCGGCTGGCCAGCGGCATGAAGCTCACCCGCGACGAGCTCCTGGCCAAGCTCGTGGCCGTACACTATGAGCGGGGCGACGTGGCGCTCGAGCGGGGGCGGTTTCGCGTCCGCGGCGATTCGATCGACATCTGGCCCCCCTACGACGAGCTGGCGTGTCGGGTCGAGTTCTGGGGCGATTGCCTGGAATCGATCGCGATCATCCACCCGACCAGCGGCGAGGTGGCGGCCCGCAAGGACGAACTCTACCTCTACCCGGCCCGCCACTTCGTGATGCCGGAGGACCGCGTCAGGGCGGCTGTGGGCACGATCAAGGCCGAGCTCGAGGCCCGGCTCGAGGAGCTCAAGGGGCAGGGTAAGCTGCTCGAGGCCCAGCGGCTCAACGCCCGCACGCGCTTCGACATCGAGATGCTCCTGGAGGCGGGCTTCTGCCCGGGGATCGAGAACTACTCGCGGCCCCTCTCGGGCCGCGCGGCGGGCAGCACGCCGACCACGCTCTTCGATTACTTCCCCGACGACTTTCTGTTTTTCGTGGACGAGTCGCACGTCACCGTGCCGCAGGTGCGGGGCATGTATTTCGGCGACAAGGCCCGGAAAACGACGCTCGTGGACCATGGCTTCCGGCTTCCCAGCGCCATGGACAACCGGCCGCTGATGTTCGGCGAGTGGGAGAAGCGGCTCCACCAGACGGTGTTCGTCTCGGCCACGCCCGCGCCCTGGGAGCTGGCCCGCACCGGCGGCGAGGTGGTGGAGCAGGTGATCCGGCCGACGGGGCTGCTCGACCCCGTGATCGAGATCGTGCCGGCCAAGCAGCAGGTGGTGCACCTCTCGGGCGAGATCGACAAGGTGGTGGCGGCGGGCCAGCGGGTGCTCGTCACCACGCTCACCAAGAAGCTGGCCGAGGACCTCTCCACCTACTTCCAGGAGCGGCAGGTCCGCTGCCGCTGGCTCCACAGCGAGCTCGACGCCTTCGAGCGGGTGGAACTGCTCCACGACCTGCGGGCCGGGAAGTTCGACGTGCTCGTGGGCGTGAACCTGCTCCGCGAGGGGCTCGACCTGCCGGAGGTGTCGCTGGTGGCGATCCTCGACGCCGACAAGGAGGGATTCCTCCGGAGCGAGACCTCGCTGATGCAGACCATCGGCCGCTCGGCCCGCAACGTCGATGCCCGCGTGATCCTCTACGCCGACATGGTGACCGAGTCGATGCGGCAGGCCGTGGACGAGACCCGCCGGCGGCGGGCGCTGCAGGAGGAATACAACCGCGAGCACGGGATCACGCCGGAGACGATCCGCAAGGAGCTGCGGGCCGGGATCGAGGCCGAGGCCACCTCGCGGGCCAAGGCATTCGAGGCGGTGGGCCGGGGCGATGACGACCGCCGCCGCCAGAGCGAGCTGCTCGAACAGCTCGAGGCCGACATGATGCAGGCCGCCGCCGAGCTCGACTTCGAGCGGGCCGCGCGCATCCGCGACGAGATCGCGGCCCTGCGGGAAGGGCGGGGCCGGGCCGGGGCGACCGGACCGCGGGGCAAGGGGAAGGGCCGCCGCGGCGGCGGCAGCTTTGGCGGCCGGATTCCCCGGCCGAAGCAGGCATGACCGCGAACGCCGCAGACCTGCGGGGCGGCGCCGCCGAGCCGGCCGACGGCTCGCGGGATCGGGTGCTCTTGCAGCGGCTCCTCGAGATTCAGGAGCGGGAGCGACAGCTGATCTCCTACGAGATCCACGACGGCATCGCCCAATATCTCGCCGGGGCGATGATGCACTTCCAGGCATGGGAGGCGGCCCTCGGCGATCACCCCGGCGCGGCGGAGCTCCACGAGGGCATGCGGCTCCTGCGGGCCGCCGCCGACGAGTCGCGGCGGCTGATCGGCGGCCTCCGGCCTCCCGCGCTCGCTGAGCTCGGCATCGTGGCGGCGATCGAGTCCCTCGTCGCCGACGCCCGCCTGGAGGTGCCCGCGATCGAGTTTCGTCACGACCTGCCCGGATCACGGCTGCCGCCGGCGCTCGAGACCACGATCTTCCGGATCGTGCAGGAGTCGCTGTCGAACATCCGCAAGCACGCCGCGGCCGGCTCCGCCAGCGTCAACGTCACCCGCTCGGGCGACATCGTGAGCATCCGCGTGGCCGACGACGGCCAGGGCTTCGATCCGGAGGCCGTGCCCGCCGATCGGTTCGGCCTCGAGGGCATCCGCCAGCGGTCGCGGCTGTTCGGCGGGAGCTGCCGGATCGACTCCGCCCCCGGCCGGGGCACGATCGTGGAGGCCTCGCTGCCCGTGCCTGCCGATCCCGACGGCTCGCAGGCCCTCGAACGCTAGGCGGCCTTCTGGATCGCGTCCAGCGACCGGCCGAGCCGCCGCCGGCCCTTCGCCGCGCCGGCCGACTCGATCACCGTCGGCTCCGCGGCCACGGCCAGGCGGTCACGCAGGGACTGGGCGAGCGTGCCGCCGAAGTCCTCGTCGCGGCTGCGGCTGCCCACGTCCTCCATGGCGTCGGCGAAGCCGAGCACCACCGCCTGCCGAACCCCCTCGCGGACCCACTGGAAAAAACTCATGCCCGATCCTCCCCGGCATCGCTTCCGGCCGGGCATGATGCCCGCGCCCCCTGTCTCGTATCGGCGGCGGCGGGGGCGATCTCGACCGGACGGGCCCCGGATGCCGGCCCCGGAAGGTGGGCAGGCTGTGCCGCCCCCCTCAGGCCCGCCGGCGGACGCAGACCAGGCAGATGTCGTCGCCGGCCGGTGCGCCGGCCGTGTGCCGGTCGATGTCGGCGAGGATCCGTTGACCGACGTCGGCTGCCGCCGCCGCCGTGCCTGCCAGCATCGCCTCGACCCGCTCGAGGCCGTAGCACCGCCCCTCGTGGTCCATCGCCTCGGTGACACCGTCGGTGCAGAGCACGAAGGCCGCCCCGGGTGACAGTTCGATCGTGCAGGAGCGGAACTCGTGGCCGGTGGCCATCCCCAGCGGCAGGCCACCGAGGTCGGCCGCTGCCTGCCGCACCGAGCCATCGGGCTCTCGCAGGAACACCGGCAGGTGGCCCGCATTGCAGACCGTCACGGCGCTCGAGTCGGGCGCCAGCACGGCGACGACGAGCGTTGCGAACCGGTCCTCCCAGCCGCCGCGGAGGAAGCTCTCGTTGATCCGCGACACGGCCTGGCCCAGGTCGGGCTCGCTCGCCAGGCAGTAGCGGATGTCGGCTGAGAGGGCGGCCATCAGCAGCGCTGCGGCGACCCCCTTGCCCGAGACGTCGGCCAGCACCACCGCCAGCCGGCCGCCCGAGAGCGGCACGTAGCCGAAGAAGTCGCCCCCCACCTGCCGGGCCGCCTCATAGAAGTCGAAGATTTCGAAGCCGGGGAGGTCGGGCGGCGTGTTGGGGAGCAGCCCCTGCTGCACGCGATGGGCCAGTTCGAGGTCGCGGTTGAGCTGTTCCCGCTCCACCCGCTCGTCATGGGCCAGGGCCTGCTCGATCGCCTGGGCCGCCCGGCCGGCGATCCCGGCGAGCACGTCGAGGTCCTCGGCGTCGAACCCGTCGCGGATGTCCCGCGAATCGACCTGGATCACGCCCAGCAGCCGGCTGTCGCCGCTCGTCACGGGCACGCACATCACCGAGCGGATGCAGCCGACCAGCACGCTCTCGTTGGCCCGGAACCGGGTGTCGGTGACCGCGTCGGCCGAGAGGATCGCCTGCCGCGACGAGGCCACCCGGTCGATGAGCGTGCGGCTCAGCCGCGGCGGGCCCTCGCCGGGCCGCTTGATCTTCCGGGCCCGCAGCCGGAGCTTCCCGGCGGGCTGCTGGGCCAGCAGCACGAACCCACGGTCGGCCTGGGGGAAGGCGTCGAGCAGGCCGTCGAGCAGCCGCGGCAGGACGTCGTCGAGCGAGAGCGACGCGCCGATCGCCCGATTGATCCCCAGCACCGCCCGGAGCTTGGCCTCGGTGTGCTTGTCGAGCCCCTCGTCGAGCGAGGGCCGCGGGATGTCCACCTGCGACATGATCAGGGCGTCGGATCGCGACGCCTGCTCATCCTCGTCGTCGAGTTCGTCGTCGATCACGATCGCGGCCGACGACTCGTCCCCCGACTCGTCGAGGAAGGCCAGGCGGTGACCGCAGATCGAGAGCTCGTCGCCGTTCTCGAGTCGCCGCGGCCCGGCGAGCGGCACGCCGTTGAGCAGCGTGCCGTTGCGGCTCCTCAGGTCCTCGGCCACGACGCCGTCGTCGGTCACCGTCAGGGCGCAGTGCTGGCGGCTGACCGCCGCGGCGTCGAGCACGATGTCGCAGTCGGGGTGGCGGCCGACGAGGATTCGCCCGGCATCAAGCACGAGCCGCTCGCCGCTGCGGGGACCGGTTTGGTACTCGAGGACTGGCACGGGGTGGGTCAGCGTGGACGGCGCGGCGGCGGTGAAAAGGCGGGGGGCCGGGCCGCGTGCGGATCACGATTGCCCGCGGCAGTCAGGGTGGGTACGCTCGATTCCGTGGTAGCCACCATTGGGGAATGGTGTAACGGTAGCACGACTGGCTCTGAACCAGTTAGTCTAGGTTCGAATCCTAGTTCCCCAGTTTGGTACCTCACGCGCCGGTGGGCTTGCCTCGAAGGTGGAGTGGGGAGTCGATGTCACGGCGGGCTCGGGCATCCTACCCTCCCCGCCTGAGGTTCGTTTGCCGGCATCCTACCGGCTTGTTTTTTGCCCAGTCATGAAGGCGGGCTCGGGCATCCTGCCGTTCCGGCCTGTGTCGGAGTGCCGGTAACGGCCCGGGTTGTTCGTACGGTGGTGGGCGTGTCCGACGAGATGCCGGGATCCATGGCTAGTCCGCGGCATCGTGTCCTGCTCGTCGACGACCAGTCCCTGATCGGGAAGATGGTCGCCAAGTTGCTGGCTGGGTCCGACGATGTCGCGCTCGAGTTCCGGCAGGATGCGGCCTCGGCCCTCGCCGCCGCCGAGGCGTTTCGCCCGACCGTGATCCTTCAGGATCTCGTGATGCCCGACGTCGAGGGGCTGGAGATGGTGCACCGCTTCCGCGACCTGCCGGCCACGGCCGACGTGCCCGTGATCGTGCTCTCGGCGCTGGCAGAGCCGCAGACGAAGGCCGAACTGCTCGCGGGCGGCGCGGCCGACTACCTCGTCAAGCTGCCCGACGCCGTCGAACTCGTGGCCCGGATTCGCATCCATTCCGAGGCCCACCACCGGCTGGTGGAGCGCAACGCCGCCTTCGCGGCGCTCGAAAAGTCGCACGCCGACCTGGCCCGCGAGCGGGAGCGGTCGGAGCGGCTCCTGCTCAGCATCCTGCCACAGGCCATCGCCGAGCGGCTCAAGGATTCGCCGGGAACGATCGCCGAGGGCTTTCCCGAGGCGACCGTACTGTTTGCCGACCTGGCGGGGTTCACCACGTTTTCCCGCACGGCCGACCCCCGGGGGCTCGTGGAGATGCTCGACGCGGTCTTCTCAGAGTTCGACCGCCTGGCCATCGCCGCCAGCATCGAGAAGATCAAGACGATCGGCGACGCCTACATGGCCGTGTCCGGTCTGCCGGAGCCGCGGCCCGATCATGCCATCGCGGCGGCCCGGCTGGCCCTCGGCATGCGGGACGCCTTCGCGACGCTCGCCCGGGACCGGGGCCTGCCGCTCGAACTGCGGATTGGCATCCATTCGGGGCCGGTGGTGGCCGGCGTGATCGGGCGGCACAAGTTCAGCTACGACCTCTGGGGCGACACGGTCAACCTCGCCAGCCGGATGGAGTCGCACGGGGCGCCGGGCATGATCCACGTGTCGGCCGCGACGCGGGCGCTTCTGGGCGAGCGGTTTCGGTTCGAGCCGCGGGGCGAGGTGGCGGTGAAGGGCTCGGGCCCGATGGAAACGTTCTTCCTGCTCGGCCCCGCCTGAGCAGCGGTCTGGACCGCATCGTGCCGGGCAGACGTGGTAGGTAGCGCCGGCGAGTGATTGCCTGACCCCGTCGCGGCACGTCGTGGGCAGCGCCGGCGAGGGATTGCCTGACCCCGTCGCCCGGACGCTCACTTCGGGCATCCTGCCCTCCGTTCGCTCGATGCTGGCCTCGCTTCGGCATCCTGCCTGCGCTCGGCCAGCAACGCCGGCTCCGGGGCACAGGCAACCCCTCGCTGTCAAACGGCGCGGCAGCAATGAGCAAGCGGGAATCGATTCGTCTGAACGACCGCTGCCCGCCACCCCGCGCACGAGCACGGCCGCCCGGAGGTGCGGCCGCCGGGCGGAGGCCCGGCAAGCCCGACGGGGCCATGGATGGCCCGTCGGGCTGGAATTCAGTGCCAGCGCTTCAGCCAGCCACGCCGGTAAAAGAAGACGATCATGCCCAGCGTGGAGGCGACCATCATCGCCGCCGCCACAACGGCGCCGTAGCGGTAGTGTGTCAGCGGGAGATTCCACGGGGAGTCGGTGTCGAAGTTCATCCCGTACCAGCCGGTGATGAACGTCAGCGGCATGAAGACCGTGGCGATCACGGCCAGCACCTTCATCACGTCGTTCATCCGGTTGGAGAGGCTGGCGAGGTAGATGTCGCGGAGGTCGCTGCCGATTTCGCGGTAGCCCTCCATCAGGTCGAGCAGCTCCATCGTGTGGTCGTAGCAGTCGCGGAAGTGCACCCGCGCCGCCTCGCCCACGAAGCTGGTGGCCTCGCGGCCCAGGGCGTGGAGCACGTCGCGGGTGGGCCAGAGAGCCCGCCGGAGCGTCATCAGGTCGCCCCGGACGTCGTGGATCTTGAGGAGCGTAGCCCGCGTGGGGACGTTGATCGCCTCGTCCTCCAGGGCTTCCAGCCGGTCGCCGAACCGTTCCAGGACCGGGAAATACCCGTCCACCACGGCGTCCAGCAGCAGGGCGCAGAGGTGGTCGGCCCCCTCGTGCCCCAGGCGGATCCGCCCCTGCCGGATTCGCTGGCGGACCCCTTCGAGCATCTCGGCCGACCGGGGCGCCGCCGCCGCGTCCTCGCGGAAGGTGATCACATGCCGGTCGCCCAGGAAGATTCCCAGGGGATCGGTGAGCACGTTGTCGCCATCGAAGCGGGCCGCGCGGACGGCGATCAGCAGCTGCTCGCCGAAGGCCTCCACCTTGGGCCGCTCGTCGGGAGTGACGGCGTCTTCGAGGGCGAGCGGGCCGATCCCGAAGACGTCGCCGATCATCCGCACGGTTGCCAGGTCGTCGAGGCCCTCCACGTCGATCCAGAGCACCGGCCAGCGTTCCCGGGCCGTGGTGAGTTCCTCACCCCGCTGGACGACGGTCTCGGAGACGGTCTCGCCGTCGCAGCCGATCAGGCGGAGCGTGGCGGGGGTGCCGTGGTGCCGCGTGGCCGTCGAGATCGAGGCGGCGAGGTCGCGGTGGCGGTGGCGGTGCCGGCGGCGGCGTTTGCGGTTTGACATCAACGCGGCTCGTCGGCCTGGGGGCGGTCTGCGGCGGGCCGAGCGACCACCGGTCGCAGACGGCGCGAGTGTATAGTCGGGTCATGGCGCGTGGAAAACAGTCCGTGGCGATGGGCGAGGCCCTCGGCTGGGCCGCGAGGATCATCGCCGCGGGCGTGGCGATGTTTCTGCCGGCGGTGGCCGGCGGCTGGCTGGATGCCCGGTTGGGCACCGGGTTTTTGGGGCCGGTCGGTCTGGCGATCGGATTTGTCGCCGGGCTGGCCTGGCTCGTGCGGATGGCCCAGGCGAGAGGCCGGGCATGAATGCCCCACGCCGCGTCCTGCTGGTTGGCGTGGCTGTGTTGATCGCCGTTGTGCTGGTCACGGCTGCTGGCTTTCTCGCGGTGCTCGGGAGCGATGGGGATCACGTCCGGGCGGTCTGTTTCGCGGCGGCGGTCACCGGCGGCGGGGCCGTGACGGGATGGATCGTGGCCCGGCAGGGCAGGGGGGGGCCGGCTGCGATCGCCGTGGCAGGGGGGCTGGCGGCCACCCTCGTGCGGATGCTGCCCCTGCTCGTGGCCCTGGCCTGGCTCGTTGGCCGGGATCAGTCTTCGTGGGCCGGGGCTGCCGGCGGGCTGCTCGTGGCCTTCCATGTCGTCCTGCTCGTGGCCGACATGATGCTCAACTCCCTGGCGGATCGGTGGATGGGCGTGGGCTCTCGGGACCCCGAAAATCGCCCGTCTGCGGGCGCCGACGTCGTGAATTGACGAGGACGGGCAGGTTGCCCCACACTCTCCGGCCTTCCCACCCCGAACCCTCGGTTCAGACCCCCCACACGGAAAACCCAAGGTCCCGATGGCCGGCCACGATCCGATCTACCACCTCAAGGACTGCTACTTCTTCGAGGTCCCCAAGGCGCTGTGGCGGCAGGGCTGGACGGAGATGGATCAGGTCCCGCAGTGGCTGCGGGAGGCCCACCCCGAGGCCTCGCTCGCCGAGTTCAACCGGGCGATGGACGGCAAGATCCTGATCCCGCAGCCGTTCGGTACGCCCGAGAACCTGTTCTCGATGAAGTCGGGCTTCGGGATCTCGAAGTTCATGATCCTGGAGGTGGCGCTCGCGGCCATCCTCTTCTTTTTGTTCACGCGGCTGGCTCGGACACTCGCCTCGGGGGAGCCTCCCAAGGGTCGGTTCGCCAATCTGTTCGAGACCTTCATCCTCTTCATTCGCGACCAGGTGGCGCGGCCGGCGATCGACAGCCATGACGACCACGGGCACGACGGGCACGATGACCATCGCGGCCACGACGACCATGGCCACGGGCCGCAGGTCCAGGGTGGCCCGGCCGCGGCGCTCGCCGTGGCCCACGCCCACGAGGGCGACCGGTTCGTGCCGCTCCTCCTGACGATCTTCTTCTTCGTGCTCGGCTGCAACCTCCTGGGGATGTTGCCCTGGGCCGGTTCGCCGACGGCGTCGTTCAGCGTCACGCTGGCGCTCGCGGGCGTCACGCTGGCCACCGTGGTCATCGCCGGGATGATGAAGTTCGGGCCGCTCGGCTTCTTCGTCAATCAGGTGCCGAGCATGGATCTGCCGCTTCCGCTGGCGATCGTGCTCAAGCCGATGATCTTCGCGATCGAG
>CAMCPF010000051.1 GCA_945876515.1 Candidatus Kuenenia stuttgartensis | reverse complement strand
TCCAGGCCACCGGCATCATCGGAGCGTTCTTCTTGCCCTCGACCGGCGTGGAGTCGGGCGTCATGCCGGTGAGCACCTGACCGAGCACGAGCGGCTTCGAGTCGCCCGGCAGCGGCAGCCGCACGCCGTACACATCCGTCGGCCCCCAGATGTCACCGTCGGCGATTCCGCGGAGGATCGGGTGGTCCTTGGCGTCCGGGGCGATGATCCCACGGGTGCTCTCCTTGCCGTGGTGACCGTGATGGCTGATCCACTTCTCGCCGAGCACGAGCCGGCCGAAACCGTCGGCCCAGTCCTTCTTCTCGCCCCCGTAGCCGTTGCCGTAGTGGGCGTAGGCCCGGTCCTTCGGAATGTTGAAGGCGTGGGTGGCCGTCCGCATGCCGATCACGGGCTTGCCGGCCCGGAGGTAGTCGTCGATGTGCTTCATCTGCTCGTCGGGCAGGTTGCGGAACCGCGTGGCGATCACCATCAGGTCGGCCTTCGCGAGCGCCTCGAGGCCCGGGATGTTGTTGCCCGTATTGGGGCTGATCTCACCCGTCTTGGGATCGATCGCGTAGAGCACGGTGCAGGTGAAGCCGTGGTGGGTCGCCAGGATCTTCGCCAACTGCGAGAGCGCCTCCTCGCTGCGGTATTCCTCGTCGCCGCTGATGAGGACCACGTTCTTCCCCTGACCCGGCCCGGTCGCTCCCGGGACCTCGAGCCAGGGGTTGTCGGCCGCCAGCGGGCGGGCGGCGACCAGCACGAGCGTCAGGGCGGCGAACAGCGGGCTCAGCAGGCGGTACATGCGGTCTCTCCTGGTTTTTCGGGCACAAAGGACTTTGTCCGCGTCCGCAGTGTGGCACGAACCGGTGCCGTCCCGCAAACCGTCCCTGGCGATTCGACAACCCCGGTCCGGCGAGTTACTACAGTCGGGAGTGGCGGCGCCCGCGGGCAAAGCCTCCCTGCCCTGGAACCGGCCCGTGACCGACCGCCGCCCCGCCTTTCCCGCCGCCCCCGCCGTCGATCCCCGCTGGATCGGGGTCCTGGCCTTGGTCGTCCTGCTGGCCGCCGGCCTGGCCCGCGGCATCTACACGGTCGGCCCCGAGAGCGTCGGCGTGATTCAGCGATTCGGCCGATTCGTCGGCACCGTCGGCCCGGGCTTGCGGTTCAAGCTCCCCTTCGGCATCGACACCGTCACGATCGTGCCGGTCAAGCGACAGCTGAAGATGGAGTTTGGTTTCGGAACGCCACAGGCCACCGACCGGCACCAGCCGGCTGCCGATCCCGAACGCGAGAGCGACATGGTGACAGGCGACTTGAACGCCGCCCACGTCGAGTGGGTCGTGCAGTACGAGATCAGCGATCCGGAGGCCTACCTCTTCCAGATGCGGGATCCGGCCGACACGCTCCGGGACCTCGCCGAAAGCGTGATGCGGGAGGTGGTCGGCGACCGGACCGTGGACGAGGTGCTCACCGTCGGCCGCCAGGGCATCGAGACCGATGCGATCGCCGGGCTCACGGCTCTCGTCACCGACCTCAAGATGGGCCTGCGGGTTCAGCAGGTGCAGCTCAAGAGCGTCCAACCCCCCGCCGCCGTGCAGGCCTCCTTCGACGAGGTCAACCGTGCCCAGCAGGAGCGGGAGCAGATGATCAACCAGGCCAACGGCGAATACAACAAGGTGGTGCCGCGGGCCAGCGGCGAGGCCCAGCGGCTCCTCAGCGACGCCGAGGGCTACGCGATCCGCCGCGTCAACGAGGCGGAGGGTGACGCCGCCCGCTTCCAGGCCCAACTCGGGCAGTACGAACAGGCCCCCGCCGTGACCCGGCGCCGGCTGTATCTCGAGACGATGGGAGAGCTGCTGCCCAAGCTCGGCGGCACGATCGTGATCGACGAGGAGGCGAGGCAGTTTCTCCCGCTGATGAACATCCCGGCCGCCGCCCGGAGGCCCGTCGAATGAGCCCGCTGCCGATCAACCACCCGCTGCTGGCGCTGCTTCGCAGGCTGTCCGAACTGTTGTTCGCGCCGTTCGGCCTGGCCCTGCTGATCCTGGCGGGGATCGTGCTCTTCGGCTGCGCCTACACGGTGGACCAGACCGAACAGGTGGTGGTCACCCAGTTCGGCCGGCCAGTGGGTCAGCCGATCAACTCCAACCAGGCAGACGGCGCGGGCCCCGGCTTGCACTTCAAGATCCCGTTCATCCAGACGGCCAACCGGTTCGAAAAGCGGATCCTCGAGTGGGATGGGCCGCCGGCCGAGATGACCACGAGCGACAAGCTCTACGTGGTGGTCGACACCTTCTCCCGCTGGCGGATCATCGACCCGCTCGTCTACTTCCAGAGCCTGCGGGACGAGCGGAGCGCCCTCTCGCGGATCGACGACATCATCGGCAGCGAGACCCGCAACGTGGTCGCCCGCCACGACCTGATCGAGCTGATCCGCTCCGACAAGGACCGCCAGGCCGAGCAGGACGCCGCCCTCGTCGAGGCCGGCGGGCTGGTCGGCCGCCTGCCGCCGATCCGGTTCGGCCGCAAGGAACTCGAGCGCGAGATCCTGCGCGCGGCCGCCCCCAAGGTGGGCATCTGGGGGATCGAGCTGCTCGACGTCCGGATCAAGCGGGTCAACTACAAAGAGGGCGTGATCGGCAAGATCTACGACCGGATGGTGTCGGAGCGGCTGCAGATCGCCGAGCGGTTCCGCTCGGAGGGAGCCGGCGAGGCGGCCAAGATCGAAGGCCGGAAGGAGCGGGACCTGCAGCGGATCCAGTCGGAGGCCTACCGTAAGGTCCAGGAAGTGCGGGGCACGGCCGACGCCAAGGCCTCGGAGGTCTACGCCGCGGCCTACGGCTCGAGCCCCGCCGCGGCCGACTTCTACGGCTTCTTGAAGACGCTCGACACCTACAAGGCCACGCTCGGCGGCGACACGACGGTGATCCTGACCACCGACAGCGACCTGTTCGGCCTGCTCAAGCGGGTGGGCGACGCCCCGGCGAAGCCGGCCGACTGAGGGCCATCGCGAGGACTGCCCCGCGCCGCACATCCCGGCCGAGCGGCATTCCCCCACCCCTCTTCGCGGTGGTAACCTGTCGGCATTCCGTCGGCTCCCTGCCCGCCGCCTTCTTCCGGAGATTCGCCATGCGCACCGGCAACCCCGCGCTCAACGCCACCACCTTTGAAAGCTTCGGCGTCTATCGGCAGGACGCATCCGCTGTCCGGGCCGATGCGATGACGATCAACGGCACCGCCCAGAAGACCTTTTTTCTGCTGGTGCTGGCCCTGGGCTCCGCCTGCTTCACCTGGTCGCGAGCCTTCCGGCTCGTCGAGGCCGACCCCTCGGCGGCGATCGGCTCGGTCGCCCCCTGGGTCTTCGGCGGCGCGATCGTGGGCCTCATCACGGCGTTGGTGATCTGCTTCAAGCACACCTGGGCGCCGATGCTCGCGCCGGTCTACGCGCTGGCCGAGGGACTGTTTCTGGGCGGCGTCTCGGCGGGCTTCGAAGCCCAGTATCCGGGCATCGTGATCCAGGCGGTGGGGGGCACGTTCGGCACGCTCGCCTGCCTGCTTCTGGCCTACCAGTCGGGACTGATCCGGGCCACGGAAAACTTCAAGCTCGGGATCGTGGCGGCCACCGGCGGCATCGCCCTGCTCTACCTCGTCACCTTCATCGCCGGGCTGTTCGGCTTCCCCCTCTTCTCGTCGCTGTTCGGCAGCGGGATTATCGGGATCGGCTTCAGCGTGGTGGTGGTGTCGATCGCCGCCTTGAACCTCGTGCTCGACTTCGACTTCATCGAGCAGGCCGCCGACCGTGGGGCGCCGAAATACCTGGAGTGGTACGGCGCCTTCGCCCTGATGGTGACGCTCGTCTGGCTGTATCTCGAGATTCTTCGTCTGCTGGCCAAGCTCAACGACCGCCGCTAGCCTGAGGACGTCGTGGGGCCTCTCACGAGTTCCAGTCGGGCCCGTAGCTCAGTGGTTAGAGCAGGGGACTCATAATCCCTTGGTCGTGTGTTCGAATCACACCGGGCCTACTTGCCGCAACGGCCGTCGGCGCAGCCGCCGCCCGGGCGGATGCCGATGTCCCCTCGCAGGTGATCGAGATCCGGATCGATCAGGTCGGCCGGCGGGTTGAAGGGGTTGAACGGGGCAGCCGCTCCGGTGTCGCCATAGATAGTCAGACTCGTCCGCCATCCGTGACACCGGGGGGAATGCAAACCCTGCTCCAGATCCAGGCCACGGGCACGCCGGCGGCGATCGTCGCCAGCGACACCGCCGCCACCACGGGCCGCTCCCAGGCGACGGCCGCCGTCAGGATCCCCGTGCCCAGGAGATACACGGACGGCACCACAGGATAGCCGGGCACGCGAAACGGCCGCGGCAGGTCGGGCTGCCGCACCCGCAGCACGACCACCGCCATGACCGTGAGCATCGAGAAGATCGCGAGGCCCACGCCCGCGTAGAGCAGGATCGACTCGAACGAGGCAGTCCAGAGAAGGACAAGGGCCCAGCCCGCCTGCAAGGCGGTGGCCACGACGGGCGCGCCCCCCGCCGAGACCCGGCCGGCCGCCGCGGGAAACTGCCCGGCGTCGGCCATCGCGGCGGCCACCCGCGGCCCCGTCAGCACGTAGGCACTCACCGAGGCCAGCAACGTGACCCCCACGGCCACCGAGAGCGGCCCGGCGATCCACCGCCCGAACAGCCGCTCGGCGGCGAGTTGCGCGATCGGCGCCACCGCGTCGAGCCCGTGCTGGGCCACGATCCCGCGGACATCCGCCGCGGTCAGGGCCAGCGCGTAGGTGACGTTGAGGGCCAGGTACAACGCCGTCACGATCCCGGTTCCCACGAGGATCGCCCGCGGCAGCCGGCGCTGCGGCTCGGCCACCTCGCCGGCCACGTAAGCGGCGGCGTTCCAGCCCGTGTAGGCATACGACACGTACACGAGCGACGACGCCATCGCCACGACGATTCCCGGCGACAGCGGCGGCCGATCGGCGAGGTTGCCCCAGCGGCCGGCCCCGGCGGTGAGCCCGGTGACCGCGAGGCAGGAGAGGATCACGAGCTTGACGACGGTCATCCCGGTCTGGGTGCGGATCGTCGCCCGGCGGCCGAGCGAGTGGACCAGCGCCAGGCCGACGATCACAGCGGTTGCGAGGGCGAGCTCCACCGGCCGCGCCACCGAGCGCTCGAGCCCCACCGGCGCGAGCAGATACTTCGCGGCAGCCGCCGCCGAGGCCGCGATCGGCCCTCCGAAGCCGATCAGGAAGGAAACCCAGCCCGAGAGAAACCCGGCCAGCGGCCCGTAGGCCTCCCGCAGATAGACGTAGTCGCCGCCGCTCTCCGGCAGGGCCGCGGCGAGTTCCGCGAGCGACAGGGCCCCGCAGACCGCCAGAATCCCGCCCACCACCCAGAGCATGAGCATCAGCTGATTGCTGCCCACGAGCGCCACGGTAAAGCCGCTGGTCGTGAGCACGCCCGTCCCGATCATGCTCGAGACGACCAGGAACGTCGCCGTCGCCGGACCGAACCGGGGAGGCTGGCTCATGCCGCCGGCCGCCGGCGTGCCGCCCGCCGCACCAGCTCGTCGGCGATCACCCCGGCCAGGATCACGCCGCCGATGATCGCGAACTCGACGTTCTGATACTGCGGATGGGCGAGGTTGATCATGTTGTTGAGCACGACCATCAAGGCCGAGCCAACGAGCAGCCCCAGGATCGAGCCCTCGCCGCCCCGGAGCGAGCAGCCGCCGAGCACGGCCGCGGCGATCGCATAGAGCTCGTAAAAATTGCCGAAGTCGCTCGGCTGAGCGGCGTTGATGTCGAGCACGAACAGCATCCCGCCGAGGGCGGCGAGCGTGCTCGAAATCACGTACGCCAGGAGCTTCATCCGGCCGGTGTCGATGCCGGAATAACGGGCTGCCTGTTCGTTGCGGCCGAGGGCCAGGAGATAGCGGCCCCACACGGTGCGGTTCAGGAACACCGCCGCGAGCACCGCGATCACCAGAAAAATGAGCGTCGTGGCGGGCAGCTCGAAGCCCCCTTCCCCGAAGATCGGGAACCGGTTGGTGGCCAGCGACCGCAGCCCCTTGTAGGCCGTGCCAAAGCCCTGCGACTGATCCTGCGTGAGCCCCCGGGCCACGCCCCGATAGATCAAGAGACCGCAGAGCGTGACCACGAAGGGCTGCAGGCCGAGCTTCGTGACGAGCAGCCCGTGCACGAGTCCGATCCCGGCCCCCAGGGAGAGAACAAAACCCACCCCGGCCGGCACGCTCCAGCCGTGCTGCACGAGCAGCCAGGGAAGAAGCACGCCCACCAGACACACGACCGAGCCGATCGAGAGGTCGATGCCCCCGGTGATGATCACGAAGGCCACGCCGATCGAGAGGATCCCGAACAGCGCCGTGCGATGCACGATGTTTTCGAGGTTGCCGACCTTCAGGAAGTTGTCGCTCGCCAGGGCCGTGTAGAGGCAGACGACCGCCAGCAACCCGATGATGCCCAGGATCTTCGGCGAGACGAGGCCGCGCAGAACCCGCCAGCCAGCCTCCGCCCGATTGCCTGTGGTCGCCTGCCCGCTCATGCACTCATCCTCTCCGCCGAGCCACCGGCCGCCAACCGCATCACGTTCTCCTCGGTGAGGTCGCCGCGGGAGAGCCCGCCGGCCAGCCGCCCCTCGTGCATGACGAGGGCCCGGTCGGCGAGCGACAGGATCTCCTCCATCTCGCTCGAGACGAAGACTACCGCCAGCCCTTCGCCAGCCAGCCGATGCACGAGGTCGTAAATCTCGGCCTTGGCCCCCACGTCGATACCGCGGGTCGGCTCGTCGAGCAGGAGCACCTTTGGCTTCATGGCCAGCCACTTGGCGAGCACCACCTTCTGCTGGTTGCCGCCGGAGAGAAACTGCACGGCCTGCCGGTCGCCCGGGGTCTTGATCGCGAGCGCCGGGATCATCTCGGCGGCCAGCCGCCGCTCGCGGGCGAAGTCCACGAAGCCCGCCCGGCTCTCGGGCCAGAGGGCGACGAGCGACATGTTCTCCCGCACGGCCATTTCGAGCACGAGCCCCTGCTGCTTGCGATCCTCGGGCACGAGCGCGAGGCCGGCCGAGATCGCCTCGATCGGCGTCCGCGGCGTCACCGCCCGCCCCGCCACGGCCATGCTCCCGCCCACCGCGGGCGTGATCCCGAACAGCGTCGTCAGGAGCTCCGTCCGGCCGGCCCCGACAAGCCCTGCGATCCCGATGATCTCGCCGGCCCGCACCTCGAGCGAAATCGGGTGCCCGGGATGGGCGGGCGTTCGCAGATCACGGGCACTGAGCACGACGTCGCCGGGCCGATGGCTCGGCCGCCGAGCCAGCCGGTCGATGTCACGGCCCACCATCATCCGGATCATCCGGTCGTGCTCGATCTCCGCCCGGGTGGAGATTTCGCCGGCGTTCTTGCCGTCTCGCAGCACCAGGACGCGATCCGCGAGCTCCTTGACCTCGCCGAGCCGGTGTGAGATCCAGATCACGCTCACCCCCCGGCTGCGAAGCTCTTTGACGACCCGAAAGAGCGTCTCCGTCTCGCGGGCGGAGAGGGAGCTCGTCGGCTCGTCCATGATCAAGAGCCGGGCCCGGGTGGAGAGCGCCTTGGCGATCTCGACGAGCTGCTGCCGGCCGATCGGCAGCTGGGAAAGCGGTGTCGCCGGATCGAGGTCGAGGCCCACCAGGCCCAGCCATTCGGCCGCCTCGCGCCCCATCGTGGCCAGATCGAGCAGCCCGAACCGCCGCGGCTCACGGCCCAAGAAGATGTTGCCGGCCACGTCGAGGTTGTCGGCGAGGTTCAGCTCCTGGTGAATCAGCGCGATCCCGGCTTGAAGCGCGTCTTCCACGCCGCGAAACCGCACCGGTCGGCCCGCCACGAGCATCTCGCCGTCGTCCGGCGGCTGCACGCCCGCCAAGATCTTGAGGAGCGTGGATTTGCCCGCGCCATTTTCGCCGATCAGGGCCAGAACCTCGGCATGCCCCACGCTGAGCGAGACGTCGTCGAGGGCCCGGACGCCGGGAAACCGCTTCGAGATCCCCTTCACTTCGACGAGCGGGGGCTCGGCGTTCACTTGGCCGCCGGCCGAACGAGCCGGCCGGCCCGCTCGAGCGCCTCGAGGATCAGGGGCGGGTTGTATTCGAACAGGCCAACCATCGCCGCTACGTCCGGATGCCGCAGGAGCGCATCCTCGGCATTGGCTTTGGCCTTGGCCCGATCGAACTGGTCGGTCATGGTGCCGAGGACCTCGTACTTGCCGTCGGCGGTCTTGACCGCAGTGCCGGGGTCGTCGCGGCGGGCGGGGTCGGGATCGCGGCCCAGGATTCCGTCGATGCAGCCCTGCCGCCGCCGCTGCGAGTTGTCCTGATCGAGCCGTCCGATGAACAGCATCACCTTGCCGCCGTCGGGCAGGGCGTCGCGGACGAGCTTGCCGCAGATCAGCCCCGCCTCGTAGTTGTCCATCCCGATGTAGACCTTACGGGGAGAGTCGGGGGCGTCACTGTCGTGGGTGATCAGGTTCGTGGCGGCAGCCGCCTTGGCGAGCACCTCCCCCTGGTTGGCCGGATTGATCGGGCTGATGGCAATGCCGGCCGTGCCGCGGGTGAGCAGGTCTTCGATCTTGCGGGTCTGGTCGGTGATGGAGCTGGGCATGATCACGGCCGCCTTCACGCCCAAGTCGGCCGCCGCCTTTTCCGCCCCCGCCTTGCCGATCGTCCAGAAGTCGGCCACACCGTTGGTGATGAAGGCGTATTCGGGCCCCTCGCCCGCCGCCGCGGCCCCGCCGCCGGCCAGCAGTGTCTTGAGCTCCTCGCGAAACGCGGCCACCGGCACGACCTCGGCGCCGGCAAACTCCTTCCGGGAGTCGTCAGCCAGCACGACCCGGGCCGGAATGTTGATGAACTTGTCCGCGGGGATGGCGTCGGCCTTGCCCTCGTGAAGCGCGTGCAGCGTCTCGATGCTCTTGGCACCGTACTGGAAGGGGTTCTGGACGATCGTGCCCACGACCGTGCCGTCGGCGATCCCCTGCAGCACCGCCGCCGATTCGTCGAACGCGATCACTTTGACCGGCGGCAGCGACTTCGCCGCCCCACCACCGCCGCCGCCCGACTTATCCTTCGAGCCGCAGCCCAGAGCCGCGACAGCCAACAACCCGGCGGCCGCCAAGCCCAGCGGGCGGATGTTTTTTAACGACGCTTCCATATCGACGAGCTCCGGCCTGAAGACGCGGTTTTCCCCGGGCCGAAAAGTCTAACCCGCCCCCGGAGGCCCTTCAACGCGGCCGGCCGGCGGCCCCGGGCTTTGGGTTGCGGGTTTCGACCCGCCCGATTGCCGATCGCGCCCGGACTCGCCACCGGTGGCGTGGGCCGACCGAGGCAGGCCGGTAATTGACCGTCGCCTGCGTCGCGGCCACGATGCGATGCACCAGCATGGATACGCCTCCCAGCGGTCGCCCCGCGCCCGGGTCATCACGCCTCACGGCCTTCGCCCGCGGCGGCCTCCTGCGCTGCCCGGCCTGCGGCGAGGGGCCGCTGTTCCGGGGCTGGTTTCGGATGCACGAGGCCTGCCAGGCCTGCGGCGCGTCATTCCTGCGGGAGCAGGGCTTCTACCTCGGCTCCATCTACATCAACTACGGCGTCACCGTGATCGTCACCGGGGCGATCTACGCGCTGCTGGTGCTGATGGCGGGGGTCTCGCACGAGACGGCGCTGGCCACCTGCCTGGTCGTGGCCGTCGCCTTTCCCGTGCTCTTCTTCCGGCACGCGCGGAGCTTCCTCCTGGCGCTCGACGGATCGGTGAACCGGCACCAGCAGCACTCCTCGGGCGACGCGTCCACCGCCGCGTCTGGCGGTACGGGCCACGACCCCGATCAGCTCGCCGCCCTGACCGCCGACGACGGCCGCGCGGGCTGCGCTATGGGGATCGCCCTGGCCCTGATCCTGATCTTCGGCCTCGGCATGGCCGCCGTGACGATCCTGTTCGCGACGGGCAGCGGCGGACCACGGCAGCATGATGAGGCGGTCGACCTGCGGTAGAGTACGGCCGAGTTTCCGTTCCGCTGTGGAGATCGCATCATGCCCTGCGCTGCCCCGCGTCATGTCGCCACCCTGCTCGCCGGCTTTACCTCGAGCCTGCTCGCTTTGGTCTTGCCTGCCGCCGAGCCCGGCCCCGACCTGCTCCCGACCGTGGGCTCGATCGAGCGGCTCGATCCCCGCTTCGACGCGCTCGTGCCGCCGGATGCCGTGATCGAGGTGCTCGCTTCGGGGTTCGCCTGGAGCGAGGGGCCGGTCTGGGTGGCGAGCGACAAGGGCGGCCTACCCACCGGCTGCCTGCTCTTCTCTGACATTCCCCACAACCGCGTCCACCGCTGGCAGCCTGGCAAGGGCCTCGACATCTTCATGGAGCCCGCCGGCTTCACCGGCCCGGCCGGCTACGGCAACGAGCGGGGCTCCAATGGACTCACGCTCGATCGCGAAGGCCGGCTCATCTCGTGCGAGCATGGCGACCGCCGCGTCTCACGGCTTGAGCCCGGCGGGGGCAAGAAGACGCTCGCCGACTCCTACCGGGGCCAGCGGCTCAACAGCCCCAACGACGCGGTCGTCCACTCCTCGGGGGCGATCTACTTCACCGACCCGCCCTACGGTCTGCCCCAGGGCTGGGACGACCCGCGGCGGGAACTCGACTTCTGCGGCGTCTACCGGCTCGCGCCCGACGGCACGCTCACGCTGGAGTGCGACACGATGACCCGCCCCAACGGGATCGCCCTCTCGCCCGATGAAAAGACGCTCTACGTGGCCCAGTCCGACCCCAAGGCCCCGATCTGGCGGGCCTTTGCCGTCGCCCCCGACGGCACGCTCGCCGACGGCAAGACGGGAGGCCGCGTGTTCTACGACGCCACCGCCCTCGCCAAGACCCGCCGCGGCCTGCCCGATGGCCTCAAGGTGGACGCGGCCGGCAACCTGTTCGCGACCGGCCCCGGCGGCGTGCTCGTGTTCGCTCCCGACGCCACCCACCTCGGCACGCTCCTCACCGGCCAGGCGACCGCCAACTGTGCGTTCGGTGACGACGGCAGGTCGCTCTACATCACCGCCGACTCGCTGCTCTGCCGCGTGCGGCTGGCGACGCAGGGGCGACTGCCGGGGCCGGGCGTCGACTGATCGAGAAACCGTCGCTCCTCTCGGCCACAGCGGCGGTGAGCCCCGGCGAGGCAAAGAACCGCACGGCTGTTGGAGGACTTTGGAATCA
>CAMCPF010000050.1 GCA_945876515.1 Candidatus Kuenenia stuttgartensis | reverse complement strand
GCGTGAACGAGTTGATGTTCACCCAGGCACCGAGAAACCGCTCCAGGACGCTGCAGAAGAGGTAGGCCGCCTTGTCCGAGAATCGCTCCTCGTCGAGTTCCAGCCGGATCTCCACGCCCTGGCAGACACCCCCCCGATCTCCGACCCGGGCCGCCACGCGCCGGCTCGACACGCCGATGACCCCTTGGATCCAACGCTGCTTCTGCTCGTAGTCGTCGAGGTCGTCGAGGAGATAGAGCCGGAGCATCTCCCGCAGGGCTTGCGGGGCACGGCCGTCACCCGCGTCAGCCAGCGACAGATGATTGAGCGAGAGATGCGAGATGATCCGCCATGCGTTGCCGCGGCCCGGCATGGTTCGCAGGGGCCGCGTCGGCCGCGTGAGGCACTGGATCGTGCCGATCGGCCCCTGGCCCTCCGGCAGCGTGAGCCGCGGCCGCCCGACGGCGAACGGCAGCCGTGCCGGAAGATTGCGGTTGGTGCAAAGGGCGCGGGTGTGCACCGTGAGGTCGGCGACGGAAACGGGGCCGCCCGCATCGTCCACGAGTGCCAGCCAGATATCGGTGGCCGCATCGGTCACACCATCCGGCTGAGGCTCGCGATGCATCCGCCGGGCCGCCAGCCAGCGGAGCCGCCGCCCGTCCTTCGCAGCAGCCGGTGGGGCACCGCCGGCTGCCACCGCGTAGAACGGCAGCACGTCCTCGGCATCCGAGCCGGACGGTGCGGCCTGGACCGATTGGATGGCATACACCTCCACGGCCCGCGGTCGGCGGGCGTCGGGCGTGATGCAGTATTCGCTTCTCGTTCCATCGATCCGCATCGGATCGAGCTGCTGGGCGAAGAGGTTGACGACCGGCGTGCAGCCCAGACGGATCGACCGGGGCGACACCACCCGCTCCAGATCCCGGCTCGTCGCCGAGAGCAGGATCGATACAGGCATGGCACGGCCGATCCGGCCGATCACCTGCGGCGTGAGCCCCTCGAGATCGACGAACAGGAACTTCTGCGGCAGCGCGAAGAACTCCGAGAGGAGCCGGTAGCCCGAAAAGCCGCGCGGGTCCTCGGGGATCGCAGCATCGGCGGGATCGAAACCGGCGGCCACCAGCCGCTGCCGCGGCAGCACGACGGCCTGCGGATCGGCGGGACCGTCGGCGATCACCACCCCCAGGCAGCGGGTGAGCAGCAGCTCATACAGCTCCTGCATCGACTGCCCCGCCTCGGCGTGGAGGTGCAGCCGCAGAGAGCCCAGCGGCAACTGCCCGACGCGGACCTCGCCCGAAAGCGGCTCGATCACCGTCGAGAGCACCGCTACCGTGCCGGCCGGCGGCACGATCGGCAGCTGGAACGGCGGCCCCGAGAGACCCGCCGCGGCGATCTTCAGCGGCCAGAGCCGTTGATCGAAGCAGGTCCGGTAGCGACACCGTTCCCCCTCAACCTCCTCGGTCTCGACCGGTGTGCCACGGGGCAGGTGATAGCCGGCCGTCAGCTGCGCCTGCTTCGGATCGATGGCGAACTCCGCGATGGCCATCGACGGCAAAGGCCGCAGATAGTGCGGGTAGAGGAGGTCGAGCAGGCCGTCGGAGAGTTCCGGATAATCGTCGTCGAGCCGTTTCTGAACCCGGGCGGCGAGAAACGCGACCCCCTGCAGCATCCGCTCGACGTGCGGATCCTGGGAGTCGTCGCGACCGAGGCTCAGACGCCCGGCGATCTTCGGATGCCGTTCGGCAAACTCCCCCGCGAGCGACCGCAGGATCGCCAATTCACGGTCGTAATAGGGAAGCAGGTCGTCGCTCACGTGGCCCCCTCCACCGCGAACTCGCCGCTCGCCACGTCGAGGGAGGAGGAAAAGACGACCGGTTCCTGGAGCGGTTCCACGACGAGCACGGCCTCGATGTCAAACCGGACGCGGCGGTCGATCGACCGTTGGCCTTCAGCATCGACGACGGGCCGCACCCGCACCCCCTGCAGCCGGGGCTCGAACGCCTGGATCGATTCCTCGATCAGCCGGCAGAGGAGGCCGAGCTCGTGGTCTTCCCGAATCTCCATGCTCTGCAGGTCAGGCAGCCCGTAATTCAGCAGCGACGTTTTCAGTTCCGGATAGGCGTCCGGGATCGCCGTCAGCAGCCGATGGGCGTTGAGCAGGTTCTGCAGGTCGCGGCAGAGGCTCGTCTTGAGCACCCGCACCACCTGCACCTCCCGCCAGGCTGGCTCGCGGCTCTCCTCCGGACGATCGTCGAGCAGCCGGTCGAGCAGGCCGGGAAGAAGCTGCGCCTCGTTGGGAATCGACTTGGACATCCCCAAAAGCCTACCCTCGAGACCGGCAAATCCGCCACGCGGATCCGGAGCCGCCCGACACCGGCCGTGTTACAACCGGGCGTTTTCCGCCCGACTCCGAGGAGCCGCGACCGTGATCTCCCCACCGTCTCCTTCCGCTGGGTACGTGACCGACGTCGCCTACCTGCCCGGGTATTACCCATTCATGGCCCCGGCCCGGATGCGCTACGTCGCGTCGCTGCACGGCATCCGGCCGCCGGCGGTCAGGGAGGGATTCGACTTCCTCGAACTCGGCTGCGGATTCGGCAGCACGCTCCTGACGCTGGCGGCGGCAAACCCAGAGGGCCGCTTCACCGGCGTCGACTTCATGCCCGTGCACACCGGGCACATCGAACGGGAGATCGCCGCATCCAACCTGGACAACGTGCGGGTGCTCTGCGCCGACTTCGCAGCGCTGCCTGCCGATCTGCCGCAGTTCGACTTCATCACGCTCCACGGTGTGTTCAGCTGGGTCAGCCCTGAACTGCGACGGTGCGTGCTCGAGATCATCCGCCGGCACCTGAAGCCCGACGGCATCGTGGAGGTGACCTATAACTGCATGCCCGGCTGGTCGAGCCTGCTCCCTGTCCGCACGCTCCTGCGGAAGTTTGCCGGGCAGTTTCAAGGCGACAGCGTGATCCGTGTCAGGCAGGCCCTCGCGGTCGTGGCCGAGATGCGCAAGGCCGACATTCCCATCTTTCACGACCAGCCGCTGGCGGCCCAGCTCGTCGACCGGCTCGTGCAGGCCGACCCCCACTACGTGGCCCACGAATACCTCAACGAACACTGGACGGTGTTCGACGCGGCCGAGGTGCTCGCGATGTTTCACGGGATCGGCCTTGGGCACGCGGGCCGCCTCCCCTATCACCACAACCACTGGGCGCTCTGCGCCCAGCCGCAGTTCAGCGGACAGTTCCAGGGGGCCGATCTCGCCACGGTCGAGACGCTCAAGGACCACCACGCCAACGTGATGTTCCGCTGGGATCTGTTTTCGTCCCGGCCCCGGGAGGCCTGGACGCCGCGGGAACGCGCCGAAGCGGCGGGCGATCTCTTCTTCCGCATCGCGTCGCCACAGGCGTCGCTGCCGCACACCGTCACCTACGGCGGCGTGACGGCCGGCATCGCCGGACCGCCGCACGATCGGATGCTCGAGGTGATGGGAAGCTCGAGCTGGTCACTGCCGATGCTCCTCGACGCCCCGCACCTGGCTGCGTTCACGCCGGAGGCCCTGGTCGAGGCGGTGGACGCCGGCGTGGCGATGGGGCTGTTTCGCGTCGATGGCGGCCCGGTGATCGATCCGATTCCGCCAGCCAAATCGCTCGCCTCGGCAGCGCTCGCGGTGCCGCTCGCGTTCAACCGCCGGGCGCTCGAGCGGGAGGACCTCGCCAACGAGCAGGTCGGCCTCGCGAGCCTGCGAACCGGCGCGGGCCACGAGATCGGCGACCTGCATGCCGTGATCCTCGACGAACTGATCACCGATGGCCACGGCGGCATCGAGCAGCGAATCGCCGCCCGGCTCGCCCGCACGGAAAAGCATCTGCGGGAGCACAGCACCGGCCGGCCGATCACCGATCCGGAAGAACGGGCGAAGGCCGTCGGTGCCATCTGCGGCGACTTCTTCGCCACGGTGCTGCCGGAACTGGTGCGGCAGGGGATCGTGACGCTCGCCGCAGCCTCTGCCGGCCACTAACCAGAAGCGGCCGAAGTCGGGCGATTGCCTGGCGACTAGCACCTTCACCAAGGCCCGCGACTTTCCTACAAATGGGGGGCGCACGAGCAGTTGGCGGCCAGACTCTGAAATGCCCTAAAAATTGCGACGTGAGACGATTTCCAACCGCAAAATCCGCTCCCTTTCATGAAACGTTCGTAGACTGCCATCCGGCTGGGATAGGCTACGTTTCTCCAGGGATGCCGATGACCCCGCCTCAGAGCGAACACATGGCCACCGCCGACCGCCACCCGCGCACCGCGCTCACGTTTGAGGTCCAAGCCCGCGACGACGGGAAGGTCGAGTTTGCGGGCTCCTTTCAGCCCGGAGAGCGACTCACTGTGATCGTTATCCGTGAAGCCGCGCAAGAGTTCGATGATCTCGTGGCCGCGGCTGGCAGCACGCTCGACTTCTGGGACAATCCGCTCGACGACGAGGACTGGAATGCGGCCCCGGCAGGGTGACATTGTCCTGATTCCGGTGCCGTTCACCGATCTGTCGAGCCGCAAGCGCCGTCCGGTGATCGTTGTGTCGTCCAGCACCTACAACTCCGTCAGCCCCGACATGATCGTGGTGGCGATGACGTCGAACCCATCGCTGACCCCCTGGTCGTTTCGCATCGAGTCGACCGATCTGGAAGATGGCCGGCTCAACCGCGCCGGAACCGTTCGCGTCGATCGCATCTACACGCTGGCCCAGAGCCTTGCCGTGGTGCGGTTTGGCGCGGTGTCGCGCCACGTCCTTGACCGCATCCGCAGCATGCTCGGCGACGTCGTCGCGTGAATGATGACGCGTGACTCGGCCAACCCCCGGGTCGAGGCCGCCCGTCGATTAGATGTCGAAGGTGATCGACCCAAGAGACATCATATCGACCTCCTCTTCGCCGTCGATCACGAACGACCGCCGGCCCACGCCCACGATCGCCTCCCCTTCCTCGCCCAGCCAGTCGGTCCGCCGGCCGAGCCGGGAGGCGGCATCGGCACCCTTGAGCGAGCCGTAGACCGCGGGCAGGTGCACCTGCGCGTCGAAGGCGTCCTTCACGACCATTCGAGCAGGCCGCCAGATCAGATCGAGCGGCCGCTCCGGCGGGGTGAACTCAATCAGCTCCACCCGCCGCATCTCGATCCAGTAATACTTGCCGGTCTGCGTGAGCACCTCGAAAACCTCGGCCGTGATGTCATCGAGGTCACGGAAATCGGCAAAGCCCCGCTCGCTCTCCTTGCCCAGCGTGCCTCTGCCGGAGAGGGCCGGCCGGGCTTTTTCGGCCCGCTCGACCAACTGGCCCGCCTCGGACACCTTGCCCGCGCGGAGCAGCACAAACGCCTCCAGGCGATCGCGGACCTGCTGATCGGCTCCGTCGAGGAGCTCGGGAACGCGGCCCTCGTCGTAGAACTGCCGTCGCGCCGCCTCCGCGCGGAGCAAATGGCGGATCGGGATCGCCGACACCGCCGCCCGGGGCTCGACCGCGATCAGCGCGTCGAACTGGGCATCGGCCCGGTCGTGTTGCCCCGAGAGGATGAGCAGCTCGGCGAGCAGCCAGCGGGCCTCGAGCTCCTTCGGCTTCGCCTTGACCTCCGCTGTTGCGGCCTGAATCGCCTCGTCCAGATTGCCCGTCGACAGGAGTTCTCCAGCCGTTGCCATCGCGTTGCCTCTCTCTGTGGTTTCTAGCGTTTGTCGCCGCGCCGCACCTGCGTAACGAGCTTCAGTGTCGCATCGAGCCGGTCGAGTTGGAAGTGGGGCTGGAGCCGCATGATCACCCGAAACGAGCCGGCCGTGCCCGGCTCCTCGCGAACCTCGACCTGGGCCCCCCGCAGCGGCATCCTGGCCCGCGTCTCCGCCGACGCATGATCGTCGGGGGTGACGTACTGGTTGACCCATTCCGAAAGGTATCGCTCGAAGGCGGGCGCCTCCGTGAAGCTACCCACCTTGTCCCGCGCGATCACCTTCAGGTAGTGGGCGAATCGCGACACGCACAGCACGTATTGCAGCTGCGACGAGATCCGGGCGTTGGCGGTGGCGATCGCCGAGTCATACCGCACGGTGGCATGGAGCGACGCGTTGGAATGAAACACCGCGCGGCCGTCGGGCCCGGAACTGCAGAGGGGGATCAGGCCGGCGTGATCGAGGTCCATCTGCACCGGCTCGGTCACGAACACCTCCACCGGCCCCCGCAACGCATCGTCTTGGTCGAGGCCCGTGTAGCCATCGACGGGCAGGCCCTGCACGAGGCCCCCGCCCTCGAGCCCGCGTGAGCCGCCGCGGATGTCGGCAAACCAGCCCGACCGGCCAAACTCCCGGATGACGACCCCCGCCAGCGGCCAGACCGCGCCGCTCCAGAGCCGGCCGGAGCCGTCGGCGCGATCCGCCTCCTCGCGGTAGCGGAAGCCACGCTGCGCCCAGGAACGCTCGGGCGCCGCCGCACCGTGCGGCCGGCCGATCCAGCCGTCGTACGGAAGTCGGCCGAGCACCCGCGGCAGCGGCAGGCCGATGAATCGCGATTCATCCCGGTCGCGCAGCGCCCGCCACTTCACGAAGTCGGGGGACGACTGGTAGGTGTCGGGCACGGGCAGCGTGTCGAGCCGCTGGAACGAGTCGAGCCCCAGCAGCTCCGGCGCTGGGTTGACCAGCAGCGGGGCGAACGCCGCGGCGGATACCTCGGCCAGGCCCGTCAGCAGGCTGACGTCGTCGGGATGGTGATTGAACTGATAGTCGGCCACGAGCAGGCCGTAGGGCTTGCCCCCAGCCGTGCCAAACTCCTCCTCGTAGACTTTTCGCCAGATGGCGGAGCGATCGAATTCCACCGCATCGGAGCGATCGCGGGCCAGTTCTCGCTTCGTCACCCCGAGGATCCTCACCTCGATCCGCGACCGTCCGTCCGCAGTATCGTTGGCGTCGCTCGCCTGCCCCACCAGCCAGGCGAGCCCCCGCCACGACGACTCCAGCTGCTGCAATCTGGGACTGTGGAGGATGGCGTCGAGCTGCCTGGCCACGGCCACGTCGATCGCCGCGATGTCCTCGCCGAGCCTGACGAGCAGCGCGGACCGCGACAACCGCTCGCCAACTGCGACACGGCGGGCCGCCCAGGCACGCAGAAGATCCGCGGGGGATCGGGCCGCCAGCAGATCGCTGAGCCCCCGTCCGGCAGTCTCCACCCCCGCCAGTTCAGGGATCAGGAATGGCGAGGGCGATGCCGCCGGCTGGGTGGCCACCTCCCGCAGCGGCTCTCCGGCTCCGAGCGACGCGGATGCCATTCAATCCCACCCCTGCCGGCAACGTGGCCCCCTCCCTCCGGCCGAAGCGGCCGGGAGCGGTCGGGCCGGATCAGCCGCCCTTCGCCGCCGCCGGAATCTTGGCAACCATCCGCAGACTGGTGCTGAGTTCTTCCATTTGCAGCCAGGGCCTCAGCCATGCGACAGCGTTGTAACTGCCGGGTGCACCCGGGATCTCTTCGACCTTGATCTCGGCCTCGGCCAGCGGATAGCGGGCTTTGACATCGTCCGACGGATGCGGGTCGGACGACACATAGTTGGCGATCCAACGCTTCAACCACTCCTCGCAGTCCTGCCGCTCCATGAACGACCCGATCTTGTCGCGGGCGATCACTTTCAGAAAGTGGGCGATCCGCGAGGTGGCCATGATGTAGGGCAGCCGCGCCGAGATGGCCGCGTTGGCCGTCGCTTCGGGGCGGTCGAACTTCTTCGCCTTCTGGGCCGTCTGGGCCCCGAAGAACACCGCGTAGTCGGTGTTTTTGTAGTGGCACAGCGGCAGGAAGCCGAGTTTCGACAGTTCCGCCTCGCGGCGATCGGTGATCGCGATCTCGGTTGGGCACTTGAGCGCCTTGTCACCGTCGTCACAGGTGAACACGTGGGCCGGCAGCCCCTCGACCTTGCCGCCGTTTTCCGCGCCCCGGATCGCCGTGCACCACCCGGTCTTCGCGAAGGCGTCGGTGAGCCTCGCCCCCAGCACGTACGAAGCGTTCATCCACGAGTAGTTGTCATGAGGCACCGGCTTGGCGTCGCCCTTCTCGTCGAGTTCGACTTCCTCGAAATCAAACTCGTCGACCACTTTCGTGTTCTTGCCATAGGGGAGCCGCGAGAGCGTCCGAGGCATCGTCAGCACCACGAACCGCGAATCGTCGGAATCGCGGAAGCTCCGCCATTTCGTGTAGGTCTCATCCAGGAAGATCTTCTCGAGATCGCGCGGCTTCGACAGTTCGGAGAAGCTATCCATACCCAGCAGGTTCGGCGAAGCGGCGGACACGAACGGGCAGAATCCCGCCGCCGAGATCTGCGACATCTTGGACAGCAGGTCGACGTCTTCCGGGTGGTTGGAGAACTCGTAATCGCCGATCAGGGCGCTGTAGGGCTCGCCACCGGGTGAGCCAAACTCAGCCTCGTAGATCTTCTTGAAGATCTGGCTCTGGTCGAACTCCACCGCCTTGTCCAGGTCCTTGAACAGTTCCCGCTTCGAGATGTTCATCACGCGGATCTTGAGTTGCGAGCCGGTCTCGGAGTTCATCACGAGGTGATGCATGCCCCGCCAGGAACCCTCGAGCTTCAGGAAGTCGGGGTTGTGCATGATCGCGGCGAGTTGCTGCGACATGGTGGCGTCGATCGAGGCGATCGCCCGATTGATCGTCTTGGTGATGCTCTTGTCGAACGCCACCGTGCCCTTGAGCGACTCCTCGACGAGAGATCGGATCAGCTCATCGCGCCTTGGCTTCTCCACGGCGCGGGGCATCATGCTGGTGATTTGATCGAGCAGGCTCCCCTCGGCAGCGACCGATGCCGCCTCGGGCTGCTTTGCGGATTCTCCGGCAGTACTCATAGCTGATCTCCGTCATGGGCCAACTCAGACGTCGCGGTCCGGCGGCAGGGTGTAAAGGTGAGTTCGACTCGAAATGGTTGGAGCGAAGCGGACGCCACGGTCCGATCACGTGCCCTCGGGCTCGACGCCCAGTTCTCCAGCAAGCTTCTTGACCTGCTCGGCATCCTTGAGCAGCTTTTCCAGTTCGCCCTCGAGCCCGTCCGCTCGATCTACGGCGCTGAGGAGTTCCCGCAGGCGATTGCGGGTGTCGAGGAGTTTCCGCAGCGGTTCGACCTGTTCGACGATCTTCGCCGGCTCGAAGTCCTCGATGGAGGAAAACTTCAGCTTGACGGCCATCTCGCTGCCGTCTCCGGCGAGCGTGTTCTCGACCTTCATGTCGACGCCCGGGGTCATCCGCTTCATGACCTCGTCGAACGAATCACGGTCGATCGACACGAACTTGCGGTCCTTGAGCGGCTTGAGTGGCTCGGTCGGGTTGCCCGAGAAGTCCCCCATCACGCCGACCACGAACGGCAGTTCCTTGACGACCGTGGCCCCTTCGGTCTCGACCTCGTAGGTGATATGCACCCGCGGCTTCCGCACACGAGACAGCTTGCCGTGAACCGACTCTGGCATGATGGGCTCCTGCGACCAGGCAAAAATAAGACAGGTGAGACGACTGGGGGAAGACTATTCGATCCCTCCCGCCGTTGTCAAAGTCTCCACGAAAATCGACGCGGAGGATCAGCCGCCGCTCTCGTCGCCGCCGCCGTACCCCCCGCCGTCGCCATCCATACCCGCGGCCCGGAAGAGCAGGGCCAGCGCGGCCTCATCCCGCAGCAGTTCGCGGTAGTAGGCCTCCCGGGGCAGCCGCCCGAGCCGAACGACGTTGCGAATCTGGGCCCCGATGAGGCTGTGCGGATCGTGACGCTCGAAGAACTCGGCGATCGATTCCAGCTGGCTGAATGCCTCCGCGCGGCCGGTGGGGGCCCCGGGCCGTCCGCTCCCCGCCTCGCGATCGGCTCCTGAGCCATCAGCCGCCGGTTCATCGCCGCCGGCGTCGGCCTGCTCCGGCGCGGGAATCGCCGCCGGGGCGAACGTCCGGATCGCCGCATCGCATTCCTCGAACAGGTCTCGGATCGGGCCCGCCGGCAGCACCGCGGTGCCGCCGGAGGCGGTCGAGACTGCGTTCGAGAGGAGTTCCCACTGCTCGGCCGCCTGACAGAGTTCGAGATACACATCCTTCAGATTGGGTAGCGGCGTGGTGGCGACCGCCTGGTCGAACTGGGCCGGCGATACCGCCCCGCGTTCGACGGCCAGCTTCAGCTTCTCCTCGCTCTCCTCGCTCACCAGTTCGCGGCTGCTCCGCCAGTGGCACAGCGCATACTGATCGTCCGAGCGGCTGTGCGTGAGCGGAATGTGCAGGATGGCCGGCACCAGGAGCCCCTCCGACTCCATGCCCACGAGCCGCTGCAGCGGCATGGTCCGCTCCTCGACGACGGCCTCTTCGTCGGCCGGCCCATCTTCCGGATCGGGAATGGGAAACAGTTCGTTCCACGACGATTCCACCATCTCCCGCGTGATCGCGAAGCCGGCAGCCAGCCCGATGAAGCCGTCGGTCCTCGCCAGCGCCTCGATCGTCAGCGCCGCGATGTCGAGATCACGCGAGCGATTCCTGAGGACGTCGAGCCCGCCGTCGCGAACCTGGGCCCAGACACTGCGGGCCGCGGGCCAGCCGCCGTCGGACATGTCGCCCTCATCGGCGCGGCGTTCGATCCGGCGGGCCTCCTCGCGGAGGTCGCGTAGCGCCGCTCTGACCGCCTTCCCCTCGGCGGACGCCTGGAGGTTCTCACCGGCGGGCAGATCACCGCTGATCGGGCCGCTGAAAGCGTCGGGATCGATATCGACGGAGAGTGGCATGGGCGATGCTCCGATGCGGCCGCAAAGTCTTCTTATACTCTACAACCCGCCAGCCGGACGGGTCGTCGAACACGACATTGTCGCCCGCTCGCAGCCCGGCCAGGTTGGCGACAGGGTGCGGTCGTGCGGGTTATGCCGGGGATGCGTCGGCTGGCCCCAGGGCGTTCGGCCGGCGGGCTCAGCCGAAGCCGTGGCGTTCCAGGGCGATCCGCAGATCGGCGAGCGTGCGGGTCTGCAGGCGGCTGGCCCAGGCCGTGCTGATGCCCACGCGGCGAGCGGCCTCGGTCAGCGTCCGACCCTCGAAAAACGTGCCCCGAATGAGGGCGGCCTCCTTGTCCGGCAGGCTCGCGACCAGATCCCTGAGGAACATGACCAACTCCAGATGGAGCGCGGCCTCGCCGGCATCGGCTTCCCTGGACAAGACGGCCACGGTCTCCAGATCGCTCCGCACCGGACGCCGTGCCGGTGACTTTCCCGCGGTGGCGGCGGCCGGCGTG
>CAMCPF010000049.1 GCA_945876515.1 Candidatus Kuenenia stuttgartensis | reverse complement strand
TACGAGCGGATCGCGCCCAGCCCCAGCTGCCGCAGCGATGAGGCGCACGTCGTCCGTCGTGCCGCTTCGCGGGCCGACTGGACAGCTGGCAGGAGCAGGCCGATGAGCGTGGCGATGATCGCGATCACCACGAGCAGTTCGACGAGCGTGAACCCGCCTCGCGTGAACCTGCCCCAACCAGAACGCCGAAACGAAGTCCGCCTCATCATCTCGCGCCTCCTGTTCGTCGGCCGAATTGGCTTCCGCATGAGCGTTGCGGAACAGGATAGATCGTTCAGAGCCGCTGCCGCAACGGAGCGGCTGCCCAGGGCGCTGGTGGCCGGCCGTTCGGCCCGGTCGGAGCATCGCCGACCGTGGCCGATCAGTATCGCGCGGCGAAGCCGAAGTCGGAGTAGAAGTTGGCCGCGTCGCCGGTGAGCCCCCAGCCCACCCGCAGGCCGAGTTCGAATCCAGGAAACAGGGTGTAGTGCCAGCCGGGCCCCGCGAACGGCCGCACCTTCTCGTCCTCGAGACCGTCGGTCCAGGTGCCGAACCATTCGGCGTGCACCTCGAACCGCTCGGTCAGCGGTATCCGGAGCACGACCGAGGGCAGCCACTTGTCGAAGGTGCCCTCCTCGCTGGCGGCGTAAACATAGCGGATGCCGGCGTCGAAGCGTCGGCCCTCGTCGAGCTCCCAGCCGAAGGCGTAGGTGGCGGACGGCTCGGTGGCCCACACGTCGCCGGCCGTGGGCGTATAGGCCTCGACGATTCCCACGCTCCGCGGGATCCAGCTGGCCTGATCGCTCACGACCGCCTTGAGCCCGTAGAGCAGCGAGGCCTCGGTGGCGAACTCGCCGCCCTCCTCGCCCTCGCCCGACTCCACCGCCGTCACGACGCTGCCTCCCGACCCCGCTTCATAGTTGACTCCGAGGCGCAGTTCGACCCGCTCGAGGATCCCGGCCCGCACGAGCAGCTCCGGCAGGCTGTTCGTCGCCGGGCCCGTCCGATTCTCGATGTAGGTATAGGCCGTCTCGGCCAGGGCATGGCCCCGCTCGACCGTGTGGGTCACGGGCGTGAAGGCGTCGCGGTCGGCGTCGAGCTCGCGATACTCCTGCCCGAGAGCCATGGTGGCGACGGTGGCCACCATGATGGCGACCGTGATCGACGGGGATCGGTGGAGGCAGCGACGGCTCATGCAAACGATTCCCGTGTGGCCGTCAGTAGACACCCAAGGTCGCCCAGCCGTCCTGCTGCCGGTTCAGGTTAAAGACCATCGCCGAGTGGGCCACCTTGATGCCCGGCAGGATGTCGGACAGCGCGTGGCCGCCGCGGATCACCGACTGGCCGCAGACCCAGACCTCGACGCCGTTGGCCAAGAGTTTCTCGACCAGTTCGCGGTTCGGATTGGAGCCGCCGCCGGCCCGGTCGTGGGCGGCATCGACGAGGGCCGCTGGGGTGGCGTTGAAGTGGAGAATCACGGCAATCTGGGGGCGGGAGGCGGCCAGTCCCTCCTTGGCGTAGAGATTCACGAGCCGGGCGGCGCTCTCGAGGCCCCGGTTGGGCTTGCCGGCGGGAGCGGCAGCGGTGGTGTCGAACACGACGCGGCCGCCGATCCGCGGCCGCTCGCCTGCTTCGGGCAGGGCCACGACCGACCCATAGCCTTCGATCTGCGGGAACTCCTGTGGTAACGAGAGCCGGGGCGGAGCAGAGGCCGCCGGCGGGGCAGGGTCGGCCGCCAACGCCACGACGGCGCCGATTGCAGAGAGGACCAAGACGGCGATCCGGGGCATCGGTGATGGCGGGTGGAGCATGGCGGGACCTCCGGGGCGGTGGGGGGGGACGGGGCAGGATATCAGTTCGAGAGCAGCTCGCGGGCGATCACGAACGCGGCGACAGCCACGATGGCGATGGCGAACACTCGCGCGAGCAGCGGACCAGTGAGTCGGCGGCCGATCGCGGATCCGGCGAACAGGCCTGGGATGCTGCCCGCGACGAAGCCGCCGGCGATGCCGAGCGGAATCTCCCGCCCTGCGGCCACCTGTGAGGCGACCGCCGAGAGGCCGACCAGCGTCATCACGAACAGCGAGGTGCCCACGGCCCGCGGCACGCCCATCGCGGCGAAGGTCACGAGTGCCGGCACGATCAGAAAGCCGCCGCCGACGCCGAACAGCCCTGACAGCAGGCCGACGGCCAGGCCCACCAGGGCGAGCACCGTGGCGCAGCGGCTCGTGATGCGCAGCTTGCCCTCGGGGTCGCGGCGGCAGGCCGGGCCACTGCCCGCCGCGACGGCGGCCGCGGGAAGTCGTTCCTCGACGTTCCTGGCCTTCTGCCACATCCGAGCCGCGATCACGAGCATCAGGAAGGCGAAGCCCACGAGCAAAGGCTGCTCGGGGATTCGACCACCGAGCCAACTCCCGAGCGGCGCGGTGAGCATGCCCGCCGCGGCAAAGAGCAGGCCGGTGGGAATCTCCACCTGGCCGTACCGCCACCGCTCGACCGCACCGACCGCGGCGGTGGCCGCTACCGTGACCAGCGAGATCGCCACCGCCGTCGGCGGATCGACGCCGATCCAATACACGAGTAGCGGCACCGCGAAGATCGCCCCGCCGCCCCCTGTGAGGCCGAGCGAGAGCCCCACCACGACGCCGGCCACCACCGCTGCGACGGGCGGCCACGGGGGGGCAGCGGCGAGGGTGAGGGCGTGCGAGAGGATCATGGCGGGACCTCAGGTGCGTCTTTCGGGCGCGGGCTCACGATTGCCCACGCCCATGGTGCTCGACGTCTCGTGACGCGGGCTCGGGGTTGCCCATGCCATCTGGTTTTACGGCTGCAGGGGCATCCCTGCCCCCTGTAGCCTTCGCGGCCCTCAAGCCTGTGGCCCCGGTCGCCGGCGGCACCTCCGGGCGGCCGTATTCGTACGCCAAGCGGCAAGCATCTTTTCACTGGGCGCATCGAAGCACTGCTCGGGGTTGCCCATGCCAATCGAGCGGCGTTGGAACCCGAGCGTAGCCAGGTGGGCGAAGCGCGGTTTCCATCGAGCGACCGGAGGGCAGGATGCCCGAAGGGAGCGTCCAGCGAGATGGCATGGGCAGCCCTGAGCTTTTATTATTGGAGCAAAACCAAACTGTCAGCTGACGGCCGCCGCGGGCTTCGTCGCCAGCCACGCCTTGAACCCGCCCACGAGGTCGTGCGCGTCCTTGCGGCCAAGTTTCTGGAGCAGGCTGACGCCGATCGCCGACCGGTAGCCTCCCTCGCAGTGCACGACCACCGGCCGATCTGCAGGCAGCTCGCCAACCCGCTCCTCGAGGTGGGGCAGGGGAATATTGAGGCTGCCAGCCACGTGGCCGGCGGCGTGCTCGGCCTCCGAGCGGATGTCGAGCACGACGGGCTTCCCGGCGACGCCGGGCTGGGTGCCGGCGAGCCATTCGGCCAGGGCCGGGGCCGTGATCCGTTCCGTGCGCTCGACGAGGTCGCCGCGATGCTCGAGGGCGCGCATGCCGCCGGCGAGGAACCCGGCCACGTTGTCGAAGCCGATCCGGCCCAATCGCATGACGGCCTCCTCCTCTCCCCCCTCCTCTGCTATCACCACGATCGGCTTGTCGTGCGAGAGCATCGAGCCGGCCCAGGTGGCGTATTTGCCGGAGAGAGCGATGTTGAGCGACCCGCGGAGGTGGCCCCCCTCGAAGTCGATGCCGTCGCGGACGTCCAGCAGCTGGCCGCCGGACTTCTCCAAGGCCAGCACCTCGTCCACGGAGAGTGGCTTGAGTTGCTGCTCCATGGCGTCGTGGAGAGCCGTTCGCTCCTTGCGGTTCAGGATCGCGTCGTGGACGAAGTAGTCCGGGGCCTCGGGCTGGTCGGCCGTCACGATCGCCTTGAAGGCCTCGCGGCTCATCGGCTGGAGGGCGTAGTTGAACTTCTTCTGTTCGCCGATCGTGGAGACGGTCTCCTTCGAGAGTGCCTTGCCGCACAGGCTGCCGGCCCCGTGGGCGGGGTAGACGAGCGTGGCGTCGGGGAGCTTCACGAGCTTGCCAATGCTCTCGTAGAGCATGTCGGCCAGCTCGTCGGCCGTCACGCCGATGCTCGCCAGCAGGTCGGGCCGGCCCACGTCGCCGATGAAGAGGGTGTCGCCGGTGAGGGCGGCCAGCGGCTCGGTTTTACTCTTGGCCAGGTCGTAGACGAGGATCGTGATGCCCTCGGGCGTGTGGCCGGGCGTTGCCATCACCTCGAGCTTCACGTCGCCAAACTCGATGGCATCACCGTCCTTCATCGAGACGTGTTCGAACTCGGCCTGGGCCTGGCTACCGAGGCGGATCGTGGCCCCCGCCTTGTCGCGGAGCTCGATGTGGCCGGCGATGAAGTCGGCGTGGAAGTGGGTCAGGAACACGTGCTTGATCGTGTAGCCCCCGGCCGCGGCGTCCTTGAGGTACTGGTCGATGTCCCGCTGCGGATCGACGACGGCCGCCGTCTTCGTCTTCTCGTCGGTGATCATGTAGGAGGCGTGGGAGAGGCAGGCGAGGTAGTACTGCTGGATCTTCATGGCGGGGCTCCTTCGGAGGCTGGCGGTCAGCCGGGCAATCCCGACTGACAGATCAATATATCGGGATACGACGATATGTCAATCCAGTTTTTCCTGGCGGCGCTAGAAACGGCGGTTCACTCGTCGGCCGAGGGAGGGCTGGCTGGGGGCCGTGGAAGGTCACCAGTCGCCACTGGTGGTGTCGCCGGCCTTCCCGGTGAACAGCGACACGAACACCTCGGGGTCGAGTGTGTCGCTGCCGAACCTGACCGATCCGTCCCCCATCCCATACGTCGCCCCACCGAGATGGAACGAGTAGATCTCGTTGTTGTTGCTGACGTTCTGCATCTTACCGGCCCGCTGCTCGTGGACGTGGAAGTAACTCTCCACATCGGCCCAGCGGGCGCCCGACACGCTCGTACTCCCGGTCGGACGGCCGTCGGCCCAGCCCTGCGGGCGGCCTGCATCCTCGAAGAACAGCCATGTGTTCGATAGACCGTCACGGATGTCAGCCGCGGCGCGCGGGCCGTTGCGAAGGGTGCCCGTCCACGTCGGGCTGGAGGTGATGGCCTTCGAACTCACGAGCGGCGAGTAGGCGCTCGACGAGATCAGTTCGCAGGCGGCGTAGTCAGCCACGAACGGCCGGCCTCCCGGAGCCGACGGGCAGACGGCGATCGGTAGTTCGACCGACAGCGCGGCCGCATTTGTGGGTGCGTTCCAGTTTTGGTTCCAGTCGACCCGGTCGTGGCTCGCGAGCTGCTCCAGATGGGGCAGGATGTAGGTGTAGACGTTGTGCGACTTGGGCATCGACTGGCCGCTCGCGGCCTTGGTCCAACCCGGGGGCAGCACGCCCTGCGACTGCTCGTAGGCCAGAATTCCGAGGCAGGCCTGCCGCATGTGATTGCCGCACTGGGTCCGCCGGGCCGATTCGCGGACCCCCTGCACTGCCGGAAGCAGCAGCGCGATCAAGAGCGCGATGATCGCGATCACCACGAGCAGTTCGACGAGCGTCATGCCCGGGCGACGGGCGGAGCAAGGGGGCATGGCCATCGGGTCGTGTTTCTCGTCAGCGGGACGTGGCCGGCCGGAGTTCGAAAGGCGGCAACTCGACGGCGGAGTCAGCCACTTCGATCACCAGGGGGGAGGCCTCCGGGTCGCCGTAGGCACCGCCCAAGCGGTCCGTTTCAGTATGGGCAGCCTCGGGATCGGCTTCCTCAGAAGCATTTGCCATGGTGAACCACTGCACGGTCACCTTCCACCGGCCTGCCGGCACCCCATCGGCGAGTTCCCAGGTGCCGAGCACGAACCTGCCGTTGCGGTCGCAGGTGCCGGTCGGTCGAATCTTCTCTGCCTCGGGGGCCACGCTGCCAGCCACCGGATGGAGCACCACGATCGCGCCACCGGCGGGCTTGCCATCCACCTTCACGCTGCCCCCGACCGGACTCCGCGGCAGTCGTCCGTCACCGCAGCCGATCAGCAAGATGACACCAGCCGAGAGCGCGATCGTCGGGGCGAGCGAGCCAGTCAGGCGGGCGAGGCCACTTGTGCTCATGCGACGCGACGCCGCCGGCGGCAGTGATGCACCAAGCCGCCGAGGCTGAGACATGCCAGCACTGTCAGGCCCGGCTCCGGCACCGCGACCACGGCGAACGAACTGTTGTGGTCGATCACGGCCCAAGCCGTGTTGCTCGCCGGATCCACGCCATAGGCACCCACCGCCGCGGAGAGCGGGCTACTTGGGTTGGCCAGTTGGAAGTCGTTCCACCAGGAATCCCAGGTGCCTTGGTACGGCGTCTGCTGCGAGATGGGGTTGGAGAGGTTGCCATCGATCGCCGCCACCCACTGGTTGAAGGTGGGCGAACCGCCGTTCTCGTCAAGCCAGCCGAGTTGCAGGGACGACTCGGGCATGCCGCCGAGCAGCGACTCGTCATATGACACCGAGAGCACGATCGGGTCGCCGGCAGTGCCGGTCAGGTCGAGGATATCGCTCATCACGGGGGCGGCGGCCGCATTTCGGAAACCGAACTCCACCATCCGGCCGCTGCCTGCCTCGCCGGCGAGGATCGCGGCGGCCGTGCCCCGGCCCTGGCTGCGGGTGAGGCCCAGGCCGGAATACGTCTCTCCCTGCCGTCGGGCCGCCTGGCCGTTGTCGGCCGTCCGGCCGCTGATCTGGTGCGCGAGTGTCCAGGAGAACTGGCCGAGGTCTCCCGCCGACGTGCCGGCGATCGTGAGATCCGCATGCTCGAGCGACACATCGAAGGTGGCCGTGTAGGTGCCGTTCAGGCGTCCGGTGGTGTCAAAGCTGGCAACGCCCGACTCGCTCGCCCCGCCGGCAATCGTGGTGCCCGCGGTGAACCCTGAGACACTCCAACCCGAATCTCCCGTGACCGCCCGCGACACGATCTTGGCGTCGGCTCGCAGGCTGCCGACGGCGGCCGCGTTGGCCAGGCTCACGGCGCCTCCGGAGGCGATCGAGCCAGCCTCCCCCCTGGCCAGGCTGGCCGCCTCGTAGGCCTGCAGCGTGGCGGCCACAGCGAGTCCGGTCGTGTCGGCGGTGTCGGTGAGGTTCGTGAGCGACACTGTGCCGTTGATCGTGCCGCTGGCCGCGGCGGCGAGGCCCACGTTGAGCGACCCAGTGGCCGCAACGCCCGCCGTGTCGCCGCGGAGCGTGCCGGAGGCGGTGCCCGCCAGGCCGCCCGTGGCTGTCGCGCTGAAACTCGTCACCGTGTAGTTTTGTGGGCTGGTCGCCGTCACGCCGATCCCGGCGGTTACATTCGTGCCCACGAGCGCCTTGCCGAGATCGAGGCTGGCGGACGTAACCGCCAGATCGCTCGACTTGGCGAGCGGTTGGGCGAAGTCCACGTAGGCAAACTGAAAGTCGGCGTCCGTCAGCAGGGGCGTGGCGTCGCCGTCGAAGGTCTGGATCAGGAAGTCGGTCCCCGAGGGCGCCCAGACCGCGAAGTTGTCCACGTCGCCGCCAGTGGCGACGCCATTGAGCAGGATCATGCCGGTGCTCGGCGACTTGCCGGCAATCGAGAGGGTGTATTGGCCCGTTCCGGTGCGGGTGAGCGAGTAGCCAGCTAGGTTGGCACCCGCAGACACGGCGCCATCGACGCCGCTCACGACCCCCGAGGTCAGGCCCGGCGTGTCGTGCGGGAGGAACACGTAACTGAAGGGCGTTGTGCTCGTGAGCGTGCCGGTGCCGTTGGCGACGGTGACCTCGAACGCCGAGCCGCCGACCGGGCCGACGGTGGCCATGGTAGCCGCATTGACGTAAGGCGTGGCCATCAGGAGTCCCGCTGCGGGATCGAGGTTCACGGCGGCGACGCCGCTCGCCGTGGGCACGTTGCGGGCTTGGATGAAGCCGGCCGTGTCAGGGAACCAGGCCGCCGAGAAATCGACGTTGATCTCCGCGTTGGAGGCCGTCGCGGTGGCGACCACCTCGGCTCCGTTGCTCTGATAAACCGTGGAGAACGCCATGCCGTCGGCCCCAAACAGATTGTCGCGATAGCCCTGGGCGGTGCTGGCGAGGAGCACGCCGGCGGAGCCGCTCGCGGCCGCGTGGGTCAGGCCGCCGACGCCCAGCGTGTTGTCGCCGCGGTTGATCGCGTTCACGCCCATGCCGCTGGTGCCAGACCGAGCCGCCAGCGTCATGTCGGCCACGCCGTTGCCGCTAGCGAACTCGGTGGCCGTGTAGGTGGCCGCCGCCGCCCGGTTGACGGTGAAGCCCGAGCGGGTGCCTGGGGCTGTCGGCGGGCTGGCGGTCGGCAGGAACAGGAACTCGAAGATCGGCTGGGCGTTGGGAATGTCCTGGCCGGACACTCCCGCGGTCGCCGCCGTATCGATCGGTAGGTCGCGGGTCTCGATCCGCCAGCCGGTGGTATCGGCGAGCGGTTCGAAGGTGACGATGTTGTCGGTGTTCGTGCTTTCGAAGCCGGCCGCGTTGAGCAGCAGGGCGCCGTCGGTTGTGGTCGTGTTGGCAATCCGCAACTCATACGCGCCCGCCGCCACCCGCCGAACGGAGAACTCGCCCTGGCTGGTCTCGGCGTAGGCCCCATACGTGGTGCCTGAGTTGGCGCTGGTGATCCGGCCCATCGTCACGCCCGGCGTGCCGAAGGGCACGTAGGCGAAGGCGACGGGGTCGTGCTCGGCCCCGCCGTCGTAGTCCTGCACCTGAATCTCGAAGTGGGTGCCCGCCGGGGCCGCGCGGGACGTGGCGATGTTGGCCTCGTTTTTGCCGTGGTTGACGAACAGCAGGCCGTCGGTGAGGGCGTTTACACCCTGAAGGTAGAGGTCGGAGCGGCCGTTGGCCAAAGTCGAGTTGGGCGCGCTCGTGGTGCCCGGCGCAACGAGCCGGTTGCCGGATGAGCCACCCAGGGCCACGGCCGAGGCCCCCGTGCCCGTGCGGATCTGGTCGTAGACGCCGCCATTCACGTTGGCCGCATTGCGGGCGTGGCCGACGACCCAGCCCTCGGCGAAGGGGAAGTAGACCGCCGAGAAGTCAAAGTTGTATTCACCGCCCGAGGCCGCATCGTGCATCGGCACGAACCAGCCGCTGGCGTCGGCATCCATGCTCGCCTCACCGTAGCGAATGCCGTTCCCTTCGCCGTTGTCACGGCCGTTGTTGGCGCCGCTCGCCAGGAAGATCCCGCCAGCGACGTCATCGGCCCGCGAGGAACCGATCTGGATGCCAAAGTCACCCCGATTGGAATTGATCGCGGGTGCGACCTGAAACTGCGGCGAGTTGACCCACGCCGTAAGCGTCACGGCGGCCGACGTGTTGGCATTGCTGTTTTGCTGCACCCGCACCATCCCAAACTCGATGGCCGACGCTGGACCAGCGAGTGACAGCAGCGTTAGAGCCGCGAGCCCGGCACCACGGGCCGGGCGCCACGCCACCAGCCGCCGGAGCCGTGCCGGGTTGCAGGCCAAGGCAAGGCCGGCGAGCCCCAGGGCGGTTAGGCCGAGCGTGCCCGGCTCCGGCACTACGACGACGGCGAACGAGCTGTTGTGGTCGATCACGGCCCAGGCCGTATTGCTCGCCGGATCCACGCCGTAGGCACCGCGGGCGTCGGCGAGCGTGGCCGAGGGGTTCGCCAAGGTGAATGTCGTCCAGTACGAATCCCAGCTGCCAGCGAACGGGGCCTGGAATGACACCGGGTTGGCGGCGTTGCCTTCGATCGCCGCCACCCACTGGTTGAAGGTGGGCGAGGAGCCGTTCTCGTCGAGCCAGCCCAGCCGCAGGTCCGCTTCGTGGAGGCCGAACACCTGACCGTCGGTGTAGCCCAGCGAGAGCACGAACGCGTTGCCACTCGTGGGCGTGGTCAGTTGGAGAACGTCGCTGACGGTCGCGGCTGCCGGCGCGGACCACGTCGCCGCGAGGCTGCCACCGGAGCCGCCGGCTGCGCCCGCGAGGATCTGGGCAATGTTCGAGGCGGAGCCCGAGGTGAAGCCGGCGAGGCTGCTGCCGGCGGCGAGCGGCGCGGAGGCCCCGGAGAGCACCTCGAGCACGCCGCCAGCCGCGGTTGTGATCGCGGCTGTTCCCATGGACAGCGTCGCCGCCACGACCAGTCGCCCGCCGCTCTGGATGGTCACTCCCCCGGTACCGAGCGCGGTGCCGCTCGCGGCCCGGAGCGTGCCGGAGGCGATCGTGGTGCCACCAGTAAAGCTGTTGTTGCCGGAGAGGATGAGCATGCCGGGCCCGGACACGCCGAGGCCGCCACCCGTACCCCCGAGGGCGGCCGAGAGCGTCAGTTCACTGCCGGCGGTCGTGACCGCGATCTCGCCGCCGCCGGCAGCGAGGGTGAAGCTGCCGCCCCGCGTCGCCGTGGCCCCGTCGTATTGAAACCGGCCGGCGGTGGCCGCGCCGCCCAGCGTGACGTTCGCCGTGCCCAGGTTCGCCGCCGTCGCGAACTGGATCGTGCCTTCCTCGATTCGCACGCCGCCCGACGTCGTGATCGACGCGTTGCCGTCCAGGAGCACGATCCCCGAGCCGGTCTTCGCGATCGGGCTCGAACCCGCCAGGGTCTGGGCCGACGCCCCGCTGCCGGTGAGCCGACCGGCGGTCCACTGCTGGGGCGTGGCCGTGGCCATGGCGTTCAATCCCCCGGCCCGCATGTCGATCGTGCCCCCGACGAGATTGAGACCGCCGAGGTTTTCCCCCTCATCCCAGATCACGGTGCCGCCGGTGTTCAGCGTGATAAACGTGGCGTCCGGAATGTCCGGGTTACCGGCGGTGTTGTTGCCGAACTGAAACGTGCCGCCGGCATTGACCACGATCGCCGATGCGTTGAGGTCACCCCCGGTCACGTCCTCCACCCGGAACTCACCGCCGTCGATCGTGAGCACCCCGGTCCATGGACTCGACGAGTTGAAGAGCAGCCGCCCGGGGCCGGTCTTGGTGATCGAGCCGGTGCCGTCGAACCGGCCGGCGAACGTCAGATTGTTGTCGTGATTGAAGGCCAGCGTGGCCCCGGCGGCGACCGCGATGTCGCCGACCGGCGTGCCGATCGTGCCGCCGGCGCCGAGGGCGAGCGTGCCGGCGTTCACCGCGGCCCCGGCAGCCAGCGTGCCGCCAGTCAGCGTCGCGGTGCCACTGCTCGTGAGCAGGCCCCCCACGGTGCCCGCCGTCACGTCGAAGGTGCCGCCGGCATCCACGGTCACGGCGGCGAGCGTGCCGTTGGCAAGTTCGAGCCGCCCGCCCGAGGCGACGGTGGCCGGTCCGACGACGCTTGGCGACGTGCTCCCGTCG
>CAMCPF010000048.1 GCA_945876515.1 Candidatus Kuenenia stuttgartensis | reverse complement strand
CCCCTTGTTCCGCGTCCGGACCAAGAAGCAGACCTACTACGTGCAGACCGAGGAGGAGATGAAGAACCAGCTCCTCGACCAGGGCCTGGGCGAGGGGGTGTTCCTGCCGGGCGACGGCCGGGAGATCTCGGGCGACGAGATGCACAAGCTCTGCCGCACGCTCTCGGGCCTGGAAGATGCGCTCGTGGCGCTCGAGCGCCGGGGCGTGAGCCTCCGCGACCATGCCGCCCGCCGCGACAAGGCCACGGGCAAGCTGCCGATGTACCACGTGTATTACGGCGTCGAAGAGCACTGGTTCACCAGCCGCGATGCGCTCGAGGCCTTCATGAAAAGCAAGGAGCAGTCGGCCGGTGGTGAGCTCGAAGTCGGTCGGGCCGACGAGAACAAGCATGGCGGCGAGCCGGCGGCGGGCATCGCCGGCGGCCCGCAGCTGGTGGTGGTCGATCTCCACGAGGTACGAAGCATCAACTCGGCCCTCCAGGCGCTCGAGGCGATGGGCTTCGGCATGGAAGCGCTGCTGCCCCAGGATCGGACCGGCCGCGAGGAGTCCCGCTACACGCTTCGCCGCGGCGAGAACGAGATCGGCCTGGAGGATCTCCGGGGGCTGATCACGGCCGTGCGGCGGGCCGGGGAGAAGGGGCTTTCGATCACCCGCTTCAAGGGCCTCGGCGAGATGAACGCCGAGGAGCTCCGCGAGACCACGCTCGACCCGGCCAACCGCACACTGTTGCGGGTCACGATGGCCGATGCGGCGGCGGCCGACGACCTGTTCCGCGTCTTGATGGGGGAGAAGGTCGAGCCGCGCCGGGAGTTCATCGAGAAGCACGCCCTCGACGTCAAGAACCTGGATGTGTAGCCCATGCTCAACGGACCCCTGCTCCACCCCGAGATCCTCCGCGTGCTGGCGCAGGCCGGGCATCACTCGAAGGTTTTGATCGCTGACGGCAACTACCCGGCGGCCGACAAGCGGGGCCCGCGGGCCGAGCTCGTCTCGCTGCAGCTCTCGCCGGGCGTGCCGACGGTGGCCCAGGTGTTCGCCGCCGTGCTCGGCGCGGTGCGGATCGACGAGGTGCACACGATGGGGGTGGACCGCGAGGATTCCTACGCGGCGGCGACCCCCGGCGATCCGCCGGTCTGGACCGAATACCGCCGACTCCTCACCGCCGCGGGCTCACCCGTGGAGCTCGTGCCGATCGTGAAGTGGGATTTTTATGCGGCGGTCGCCTCGGCCGACCACGTGCTCACGATCCAGACCGCCGACACCCAGCCCTGGGCCAACCTGCTGTTGTCGCTCGGCTGCCGGACCTTCTGAAGGAGGAGCGACGCATGTCACGGCCGGATGCAGCCGCGGCGGCCACCGACGTGCTCGCGCGGGCGGCGGGCCTGCCACCGCTCGTGACGGCCGTGGTCCACCCGTGCGACGAGCCCTCGCTCGCCGGGGTGATCGCGGCCCGCGACCGGGGGCTCATCGCCCCGATCCTGATCGGTCCCGAGGACAAAATCCGCCGCGCGGCGGCCGAGACAGGGCTAGACCTCGCCGGCTTGCCAATCGATCCGGTGCCCCACAGCCATGCCGCCGCCGCCCGGGCGGTGGAACTCGTCCGCCGGGCCGAGGCCCGGGCGATCATGAAGGGCAGCCTCCACACCGACGAGCTGTTGGCCGAGGTGGTCCGCCGCGACACGGGCCTCAGGACCGCGCGGCGGATCAGCCACGTGTTCGTGCTCCAGGTGCCGGGCTACGACCGGCTGCTCTTCGTCACTGACGGCGCGGTCAACATCGATCCCTGCCTCGAGGAGAAGGCGGACATCGTCCAGAACGCGATCGACCTGGCCTGCGCCCTCGGCGTGGCCCGGCCGCGCGTGGCGATCCTCTCGGCGGTCGAGACGGTGACCTCGAAGCTCCGCTCGACGCTCGACGCGGCGGCCCTCTGCAAAATGGCCGACCGGGGGCAGATCACCGGGGGCCTGCTCGACGGCCCACTCGCCTTCGACAACGCCGTTTCCCCGGAGGCGGCCCGCACCAAGGGGATCATCTCGGAGGTGGCCGGCCGGGCCGACATCCTCGTGGCGCCCGACCTCGAGAGCGGCAACATCCTCGCCAAGCAGTTCGGCCACTTCTCCGGGGCGACCGCCGGCGGGATCGTGCTCGGGGCGCGGGTGCCCGTGATCCTCTCGAGCCGGGCCGATTCGCTCGCCTCGCGGGTCCTCTCCGCCGCGGTGGCGGTGATCTTCGCGAGCGCCCCGCCGGCGGCCATGCGATGAACGCGGCACGCGCCAGCGGCCCGATCCTCGTCCTCAACGCCGGCTCGAGCAGCATCAAGTGCGGGCTGTACGAGGGAGCCGGGCGGCGGCTCGCGCGGCTCGCGCGGGTGCATGCCGATCTGCGGGACGACGCCCTCGTGCTTACGGTCGAGAGGGCCAGTGACCGCCGGGTGGCGGCGTTGGCCCGGCCCGAGACGGCCGCCTGGGAGGCCGCCATCGCGCTTGTGCTCGAGCGGGCCGCCGAGGTCGCCGCTGGCCCGATCGCGGCGGTGGGCCATCGCGTAGTCCACGGCGGCGGCCGGTTCGAGCGGCCCGTGGTCGTCACGCCCGAGGCGCTCCGGGAGCTCGCGGCCTTGGAGCCGCTCGCGCCCCTGCATCAGCCGCAGAACGTGGCCGGCATCCGCGCGGCTGCGGCGGCGCTGCCCGCCGCCATCCAGGTGGTCTGCTTCGACACCGCCTTCCACCACACCTGCCCGCCGGTGGCCACGCGGCTGGCGATTCCGCGGCCCTGGCACGACCGCGGCATCCGCCGCTATGGGTTCCACGGGCTCTCGTACGAGTCGGTCGTGGCCCGGCTGCCGGAACTGATCGGCGGGATCCCAGAGCGGGCGGTGATCGCTCACCTGGGCGCAGGGGCGAGCCTGTGCGGATTGCATCGGGGCCGAAGCATCGCCACGACGATGGGCTTCACGCCGCTCGACGGCCTGGTGATGGCCACGCGCAGCGGCAGCATCGACCCCGGGGCCGTGCTGCATCTGATTCTCCGCGAGGGGCTGTCGGCCGCGGAGGTCGAGACGATGCTGACACGCGAGTCGGGCCTCCTCGGCGTGTCAGGCTCGAGCGGTGACATGCGTGTCTTGCTCGCGAGCGACGACCCTTTGGCCGCTGAGGCGGTGGAGCTCTTCTGCGAGCGGGCGGCGCGGGAGACGGCGTCGCTGGCCGCGGCGCTCGGGGGCTTGGACGCCCTCGTATTCACCGCGGGCATCGGCGAGCACGCCGCCGCGATCCGGGAGCGGATCGCCAGGAAGCTCACCTGGCTCGGCCTCAAACTCGACGCCAATACCAACGCCGGGCATGGTCCGCGGATCAGCACGACCGAAAGCCGCGTGACGGCCTGGGTGATTCCGACCGACGAGGAGGGCGTGATCGCCGCCCACACCCTGGCGGCTACAGCATCTCCGCGGTGATCGCCACGACGATCGGCGCCGTGCCGTCGGGGCCCTTCACGAGCTCGACCGTGGCGACCGGCTCGGATCGCTTGGGCTGGATCTTCAGGTAGCGGATCTGCCGGCCGTCCAAGTCGAAGGCGAACTCGCTCTCCGGCACGTCCACCCGGCGGATGTAGTCGGCCATATGAACACCGTTGACGAGCGGATGGTCCTCCGTCTTGCCATCGGCGTAGACCAGCCGCACGATCATCGAGGTCGAACCCTTGCCGCTCGCCGGGAACGACCAGCCGCCGACGCCGCCCAGGAGGTGCAGGGCCCGGATCGGTGAGCCCAGGGTGAGCGACACGGACTTCGGCATCTTCGGCGGCAGGTAGCCGGTGGGCCCGTTGAGCATCACGACGTTGGGTACGCTTTGCCCCTGCGGATCCACGAGCGAAAACGGCACACCCTTGAAGGGCTTGGGGCCCCAGTCGCTGAACACGAGCCGTTCCACGGCGGCGTGCTGATCATAGAACATCCCCTTGGTGCTCACGGCCGTCGCCAGCTTCTCCAGGCTCAGCGGCACGAACTTGCCGCGGGCTGTGAGGAACGCCAGCAGGTCGGCGAAGCCCTCGGGCTTGATCTGCTTCTCGAATCCGACCGGCATCAGGGAGTTGGGGGAGGCGGCGAACTCGTCGATCGCGTCCCGCTGGATCGCGTGCCGTTTCCCCTCGGCGTCGACGATCTCGATCGCGGTCTTGCTTTCCGCTGCCAGGAGCCCCGTGAACACACGGCCCTCGTCGGTGGTCACCGTGTAGGCGCGGTAGTTGCCCTCGACGGAGCGGTTTGGGTCGAGGATGTGGATCAAGAGTTCGTGTGCCGGGTGAACGGCCATCCCGGTGAGTTCCGGGCCGACCTTGCCGCCTTCCCCGGAGTGCATGTGGCACTTGCCGCAGTGCTCCTTGTAGACGGCCTTGCCGCGGGCGATGTCGCCCCCCGCTCGGACCACGGGCAGGATCTCGTCGATCACCTTCTGCCGGTCGGGGCTCGGCAGGCCGGCGCCCGAGGCCAGGATCTTCTTGGCGCGGTCGCGGACCTTGCGGTCGGGATGCTCGGTGAGCTTGGCCCGCTCGACAATCGGAATGTCACCCAGACTGACCCGGCCTGACTCGAGCCGGCCCACGAGCTCGACCGCCCAGTCGCGGTTGGCGAGCACGGTGCGCACGGCCGCCTCGCGGACCTGCGGAGTCAGGCTCGGCAGGGCGTCGAGCACCTTGCCGGCCGTGCCCGGCGCCTCGGAGCGGCCGATCGCGGCGAACAGGCCGGCGGCGAGTTCGGGACTCACCCGGCCACCGACGCGGGCGAGGAGCTCCGTGACCGCCGCGGGGTCGGCCACCTTGAGCACGATGAACCGCTCGGCGGCGGCGGCCCGGTCGGTCTCGTCGGCCTTCGCGTCGTCGAGTGTCGTAAACAGTGCCGCGGCGATCTCGCCGACCCGCTCGTCGAGGGCCCGGCTGCCGGTCGCCTGCACGAGCGCCACGAGCTGCCCCTGCCCCTCGGGCGAAAGCTTCGTCACCAGGCTTGTCACCGCCGCATCCGCCGCCCCACCGAGCGCGGCCGGGCGGTCCTTGGGCCAGCCGCGGGCGAAGCCGGTGACCGCAGCCGTGGCCAAGGGTGGCGGCGCGTTCGGCAGCCGCTCGATCACGGCGGCGAGCGTCGCCGCGTCACCGCCACGGGCCACGTGCTCGGCGACCCGCTCGACGATCGCCACCCGGGCCGCCCCAGCCGTGCGATCGGCCGGGAGGGCCGCGACGAGTTCCGGCAGGACATGCGGCGCCTGCACGGCGGCCGCCGCCGTGGCCGCGTCGGTGAGGACGGGGTCGGCGAGCGTTCGCGGATCGGCGACCATGTCGAGGACAAGCTGGCCGGCCTCGGGTTCGGCCGGCCATTCCGAGAGCGCCTCGAGTACGGCCAGTCGCACGAGCGGCGCGGGATCGCGGGCCACGCCGGAGCCGGCGAGCTTGGCGAGCGTTGCCTGGTCGCGCGGCAGCACCTTGATGGCGTTCATCCGCACGCCGGCCGACGGGTGCATGAGCGCCGACGTGGCGGCCGCCACCGCCAGTGAATCCGCCGTATCGCCGTCGATCGCCCCGAGTTGCTTAAGCGTCCAGAGACCATGGATCGCGGCGACGTTCAGGCCGAGCGCATCGACCGCGGGGTTCTGCACGAGGGAGATCAGGGCCGGCACCACGTCGCGGCCGCTATCGGGCCGACCGGCGGCCCGCTCGACGAGCTTTCGCTGCGCCCGCTCCCGCCAGAACATGTTCGGGTCGCCGAGCATCGCCACGAGTTCGGCGGGCGTGGCCTTGGCGAGCGGACGGGGGGCCGTGGCGGCCGCGTCGCCGTGCACCACCCGCCAGATCCGGCCGTGGACCTTGTCCCGCAGTGGCGTGACATACGCCCCGCGGCGGCCGGTCTCGAAGCCGGCCGGCGTGGGAGTGTGCTGGACGATGACGTTGTACCAGTCGATCACCCACACCTGGCCGTCGGGGCCCACCTCGGCCTGGATCGGTGCGGTCCACTCGTCGTCGCTGGCCACGAGATCCCAGCCCATCCGGCTGGTGAAGCCGGCGCCCTTGGGCGAGAGTTCGAAGGTGGCCACGATGTGGCCGGTCGGCTCGCAGACGAAGGCGGTGCGGTTCCAATAGGTCTCGGGATAGGCGCGGGCGGTGTAGAGCCGATGGCCGGCCGCGGCGGTGAAGTTGCCGTGGTGGTCAACCTGGCGGATCGCCACGGTCTCGGTCGGGTCGGCCGCCCGCGGGGCCAGCGCCATCTTCGGGCTGCCGGCGATCCCGCGGAGCGTGGTCGCGCTCCAGCCGCGGACCCGCTCGTAGACCCGGTTGGCCAGCGGCATGTGCTCGCTGGGGTTGCCGTTGGCGGTCGAGCCGAACACGAGCCCCTCCTCGCTGAAGCCAAAGCCCCAGGAGTTGTTGTTGGTGCTGCGGAGAAACTCGAGCTTCGAGCCGTCGGGCTTGAAGCGGAAGAAGCCGGCCCCGAAGCGATGTTCCTCGCCGCCGGCGGTGCCATTGAAGCCCGAGTAGCCCACCATCCCGTAGACCCAGCCGTCGAGGCCCCAGGTGAGGTTGCTCGGGCCGGCGTGGGTGTCGCCCGTGCCCCAGCCGGTGAACAACACCTTCCGCTCGTCGGCCCGGCCGTCGCCGTCGCTGTCCTTGAGGAACAAGACGAGCGGCGCCTGGGCCACGATCAGCCCGCCCTCGTGGTGGAGCATGCTCGTGGGGATCGAGAGCGGCTCGGCAAACACGTCGCGGCGGTCGGCCCGGCCGTCGCCGTCGGTGTCCACGAGCTTCACGATTCGGTCGCGGCCCTCGACGGGGGTGGCCGGGGCGTCGGGTTTGGGCTCGACCAGGTCGTTGGGGTAGTCCGTGCTCTCGGCGACGAACAGGCTGCCGTCGGCGTCGAAGCAGAACGCCAGCGGCTTGCCGTGGAGCAGCGGCTCGCTGGCGTGGAGATCCGCCCGGAATCCCTCGGGCGTAAGGGCGTGCTTCCGCGACTCCTCCGGCGCGAGGGGCTTCTGCATCCGCGAGATCTGGTCGTCTCCCTTGCGGCCGCCCCCGGGCGCGTAGAAGGGAATCTTGGCGGGCTGATACTCGAAGGCCGTGAGGCCGGCCGGGTGCTTCGAGAGCGCGGGCGTGTCGCGATAAGGGCCGGCGGCGGCCGGATCGCGGCCGGCCGCGAAGCGGATGCCCCGCTCGATTAAATTGTGGAAGCCGGGGTGGCTCCAGGTCCGCTCGTCGTGGCCCCAGGCGGTGTAGAAGACGCGGCCCGCCCCCTCCTGCCGGACCCAGGTCCAGGGCTCGCGGTGCGATCCCTCGACCCGCTCCTCGAGCACGGTGCGACCGCGGGGGTTGTGCTTGGTATGGACGTAGGTCTCGTCCCAGCTCTCGAAGCCGCCGAAGTCCTTCATCACGGGGTGGTCGGGGGCGACGTTTTCCGTGCGAAACTCTCCCGTGCCGTGCTTCTGAAACTGCGCCCCGACAAGATCGATCCAGGCCGGCGAGTTCTGGAAACAAAAACTCGCGCAGTGCAGCGGCACGAGCCCCTTGCCGCCGCGGACGCTCTCCAGGATCGCCGCCTCCGCCGCCGGCGGCAGGTTCGTGATGTTGGCGTAGACGGCCAGCACGTCCACCTTCGCCAGTTCCTCAGGCGTGAGCCGGCCGAGGTCCTCGGTGTACTCAAGCTCGATGCCCCGGGCGGCGAGCACATCGTCGATCTGGGCGAACCGCTCGGCCGGCCGGTGGTGCCCCTTGTCACCCAGAAACAGCACCGTGAGCGGCGGCTCCGCGGCGTGGGCGGGGGCGGCGAGCGCGGCGAGCGCGACCGCGACGACGGAGAGGATCACTTTCATGAGGAGAAACTCCACTCAGGTAACTTCTTGATCACCCCACCGGCCATGGCCGACTCGTGGGCGAGCAAGCCCGTGCAGGTCCAGTTGGCGCTCTGGCGGGCGTTGGGGTAGGGGTCCCGGCCTTCGACGAGCGCCGTCACGAACTCGTGCACGAGATGCGGGTGGCTGCCGCCATGGCCGCCCCCCTGCGTGAACGAGAGGTGCTGGTGCTCATCGGCATCGTAGACACCACCGGTCGTGAAGCAGCGGATCGGCTCCGGCAGGAGGTGGGCGAAGTCGGGCACCGTGACGTGAGCGGGGATTTCGGGCTCCGGCCGCTTGGCCGTGTGGAGCACCGGCTCCTCCCCCTCGCAGAGCTGCCACTCGAAGCTCTGCTTCGAGCCGTAGACGTCGAAGCTCTCCCGATACTGCCTGGCCGTGTCGAACAGCGAGCGGATCACCCGGGCCACCACGTCGCTGTCCTTGAGCTTCATATGGGCACTTTCAATCGCGAACGGCGAGCCGTACTTGCCGACGAGCTCCTCCCGGATCCGGCCTGAGCCAAAGCAGCTGACCTCCAGGGCGTCCTTCCGCTCGAGCGCCAGGCAGGGCCCCACGCAGTGGGTGGCGTAGTGCATCGGCGGCAGGCCCGGCCAGTAGTTCGGCCAGCCGTCCATGTCCTGCTGGTGGCTCGCCTGGACGAACTGGATCTGGCCGAGTTCGCCCGCGTTGGCGAGCTGCTTGATGAACAGGAACTCGCGGGCGTAGACGACCGTCTCGGCCATCATGTACTTGAGCCCCGTCTTCGCCGAGAGCTCGACGATCGTCCGGCAGTCGTCCACGCTCGTGGCCATCGGCACGGTGCACATCACGTGCTTGCCGGCCTCGAGGGCCTGGATCGACATCGCCGCGTGGTCGGGAATGGGCGAGTTGATGTGGACGGCGTCGATCTCCTTGTCCTTGAGGAGATCGGCATACGACTCGTACCGCCGCTCCACGCCGTGGGCCTTGCCGAGCTCGTCGAGCTTGTCCCGCGACCGCTGGCAGATCGCCACGAGTTCGGCGTGGGGATGCCGCTGGTGGATCGGGATGAACTCGGCGCCGAAGCCGAGGCCGACGATGGCGGTGCGGACCTTGCGGGGCGTGCTGCCCATGGGAACCTCCTGGTGCGCGGACTCCAAGCCTTGAGTCTCGCCCCCCAGGGCCGGTCAGTCCATGAGCATTTTTACGGCCAGCTTGAGTTTTTTCACCGGCGCCGGCAGGCCCTACTTCACGTCGATCAGTTCGACCAGGAAGTGGAGCGTGGCGTTGGGGGGGATCACGCCGCCGGCGCCGCGGGCCCCGTAGCCCAGGTTGCTCGGGATCTCGAGTTCGATCATGCCCTCCTCGCCGACGAGCTGCATGCCCTCGGTCCAGCCGGGGATCACGCCGTTGAGCGGAAACTCGATCGATTCGCCCCGCTGGTAGGAGCTGTCGAACACCTTCCCGCCGTCGAGCCAGCCGTGGTAGTTGACCTCGACGGTGTTGGTGGCCTTCGGCTTGCCGCCGGCGCCCTTGCGCAGCACGCGATACTTGAGGCCCGACGGGGTGGTGGTGAACTCCTTCGGGGCGTCGGCGTCGATCGGGCCGGCGCCCTCAGGCAAGGCGGGGTGGGGGACGTCGGCGGCCATGAGGAACTCCGGGGTGATGAGAGAAAGGGCGAGAACGAGGATCGTGGCGAGGGTGCGCATCGCTGGCTCCTGGGCATCTGGCCGGGCCCGGAAGGCCGGGCCGCTGGGGGACAAACACTCTACCCGAAACCCACGCTCTGCGGGCGAGTGTAGCCGCGCTACGAAGGGTATGCTTTGACATCATGGTTGCCACGGAACGCCTCGCCGACATCCTGGTTGGTGAACTTGCCGCCACGTTTCCGCGGCAGCGGCTGCTGGGCGCGTGGCTGTACGGCAGTCGGGTGCGAGGCGAAGCCCGGGCCGGCAGCGACGTCGATCTGGCTGTGCTCTGTGACGGGCCGCTCGACCCCGTGGCCCTGTTCGACGCCAGCGGGCGGTTGTCTGCCCGGCTCGGAGAGACCGTCGATCTGGTCGATCTGCGGCGGGCCGGCGGGCTGCTGCGGGTGGAGGCGACGCACCATGGCCGGCCGCTCACGCCGCTTTCGACCGAGGCCGACCTGTTCGCGACCCACGCGCTGTCAGACCATGCCGCCTTCGCCCCCCGGAGGCGGGCGGCCACTCAGGCCTTCGAGGAAAAGCTCCGTGGCCGATGACGTCGTGGTTCAAAAGCTCGCGAGCATCGATCGCTGCCTGGCGTCGGTGCGGCGATACGTCGCCGGCGATCTGGGCAGGCTGGCGGATTCGATGGTGCTCGACGCGGTGGTGCTGAATATCCAACGGGCCTGCGAACTGGCGATCGACGCCGCCTGCCGCGAGGTCTCCCGCCGCGGTCTCGGGGTGCCGGCCGACAGCGGCGACGCCTTCACGATCCTGGAGCGGGAGGGCATCCTTTCGGCCGTCGTGGCGGAACCGATGCGGCGCATGGTCGGCTTTCGCAATGTCGCCGTGCATGAATATCGCCGGCTCGACCCGGACATCGTCCGTACCGTCGTCGAGCGGCGGCTCGGCGACTTCGAGGCCCTCTGCCGGGAACTCCTGGCGGCGTAGGCAGGCCCGACGACGGGATCCGTGAGCTCAGGCTCCGCGGGCGAGCAGCCGCTCGATCTCATCGGGCTGGATCGGCACGTGGCTGCAGAGATCGACCGGGCCTTTCTCGGTCACGAGCACGTCGTTTTCCAGCCGCACGGCCAGGCCCTCGGCGGGGATGTAGATCCCCGGCTCCACCGTCATCACCCAGCCGGGCTCGAGCGGCCCGTCCGGCGGGGCGATGTCGTGCACGCCCAGGCCCAAGGAATGGCCCAGCCCGTGCATGAAATACTTCTTGCAGGCCGGCTCGTCGGCGGTGTCTGAGGCGGCCTCTTCGGCCGTGATCAGCCCCAAGCCCACCAGTTCCCCGGCCATCTCCACCTGCGCGGCCCGCTTCCAGTCACGCAGCGACGTGCCGGCCACGCAGCGGGCGATCGACGACTGGAGCACCCTGAGCACCGCCTCGTAGACGGCCCGCTGCCGCGGGGTGAACCGGCCGCTGACGGGATAGGTGCGGGTGAGATCGGCGCAGTAGTTCGCGTAGGACGCGCCCACGTCCACAAGCACGAGGTCGCCCGCACGGCACTCCTGGTCGTTGTCGAGGTAGTGGAGGACGCAGGCGTTCTTGCCGGAGCCGATGATCGGCTCGTAGGCCATCCGGGCCCGTCGGCGGGTGAACTCGCGGGCCAGCTCCCCCTCGAGTTCACATTCCATCACGCCCGGCTCGAGGGCCGCGAGCAGCCGCCGCAGGCCCGCGTCGGTGATGTCCACCGCGCGCCTGAGCAGGGCCACCTCGGCCGGGCTCTTG
>CAMCPF010000047.1 GCA_945876515.1 Candidatus Kuenenia stuttgartensis | reverse complement strand
GTCACGGAGTGACGGGCCTATCGGGCAGTGACGAGCCTACGACGCCGTGAATTCCGCCAGGTCGGCGTCGAACACGCGGACCTTCGCCCACGTGGGAGCCGCTTCGGCGATGAACTGCTCGTGGCGGTCGGCCACCTGGTAGGCGTCGTGGGCGGCGTGCGATTCGAACACGATCGTAAGGGCCACGTCGTGATCACGGTCGTTCACCTCGCGGTCATAGTCGGCGAGCGTGCCCACCGAGAAGGCGACGGTGCCCGGATGGCCGGTGAGATACTTCCGGCAGGCGGCGACGAGCGCGGCCGCCGCCTCGGGCGTGCGGTTCTTGAGCGTAAAGTAGACGGCGTGGGAGAGCATCGGCATCGGGCGAATTCTCGCGGGTGAGTGTATGCCAGGGAGTGACGTCAGCCGGCCTGCGACTCGCGGGCGGCCTGCACGGTGCCCGTCTCCGCGGGATCGACGCCCCGCCGCGGCGTGGCCGGGCCAATGATGCCCACCACTTCCGTGTCGTCGAGCATCTCCTGCTTCTCCAGTTCGTCGGAGAGCCGGTCGAGCTTGTCGCGGTTCTCGGTGAGCAGTGTCGTGGCCCGCACCGCGGCCTCGTTCAGGAGCCGCGAGACCTCCTCATCGATGATCTGCGCGGTGCGCTCGCTGAACTCCCGCTGCTCGTAGACATCGCGACCGAGGAAGGGATGCTCGTTGGAGCTGGCGCAGGCCACCGGCCCCACCCGCTCGCTCATGCCCCAGTGGGCCACCATCTTGCGGGCGATCCGCGTCGCCTGCACGAGGTCGTTCTCCGCGCCAGCCGAGTATTCACCGAAGACGAGCTTCTCCGCGGCCCGGCCGGCGAGGATGAACACGAGCCGGTTGAGCAGATCCGACTCGCCGATGTTCATGCGGTCTTCTTCGGGTACGAGCTGGGTCACGCCCAGGGCCCGACCGCGCGGGATGATCGTCACCTTGTGGAGCTTGTCCACGCCCGGCAACAGCCAGGCGCCCAGCGCGTGGCCCGCCTCGTGGTAGGCGGTCATCTTCTTCTCGCGGCCGGTCAGGATCTCCTCGCGTTTCGGCCCCATGAGCACCTTGTCGCGGGCGTAGTCGAAGTCGGAGGAATCGACGGCGTCCTTGTCGTGCCGCGTGGCCCAGAGGGCGGCCTCGTTGACGAGGTTGCGGATGTCGGCGCCGGTGAGGCCGACCGTTGCCGTCGCGAGCCGCTCGAGATCGACGTCGGCCGCCAGCGGCACGTTCTTCGTGTGGACCTTGAAGAGGGCGATCCGAGCCTTCTGGTTGGGGCGGTCCACCGTGACGTGTCGATCGAACCGACCGGGCCGCAGGAGCGCCGGGTCGAGCACGTCGGGCCGGTTGGTCGCCGCGAGCACGATCACCGATTCCGACGGGCTGAAGCCATCCATCTCCGAGAGGATCTGATTGAGCGTCTGCTCCCGTTCGTCGTGGCCGCCGCCGAGGCCCGCGCCGCGGACACGTCCGACGGCGTCGATCTCGTCGACGAACAGGATCGCCGGCGAGGCATCCTTCGCAGTCTTGAAGAGGTCGCGGACCCGCGAGGCGCCCACGCCCACGAACATCTGGATGAACTCGCTGCCCGAGATCGAGAAGAAGGGCACGCCCGCCTCGCCGGCCACGGCCCGCGCGAGCAGCGTCTTGCCCGTCCCCGGCGGGCCCATCAGGAGCACGCCCTTCGGCACGCGGCCACCGAGTCGCTGAAACTTCTTCGGGTCCTTGAGAAACTCCACGATCTCCTGAAGATCGGCCTTCACCTGCTCGAGCCCGGCCACGTCGGCGAACGTCACCTGCTTGTCGCCGGCGCCGTACCGCTTCGCGGGCGACTTGGAGAAGCCGCCGAGAAAGCCGGTGTTGCCGAGCGGATCACGGGCCCGGCGGAGCGTCATCCAGAATCCGGCCATGAGCAGGAGCGGCACGAGCAGATAGATCCCCATCAGAAAGCCGGTGCCGTCGGTGGGGGTGCGGCTGAGCTTCTTGATCTCGTCGTGCTCCTGCATGAGCTTGTCAAAGCCTTCGCGGAGATACGGATTGAGGTCGAGTTGGAAGCCCCGGCCTCCCGTGCGGCCGAGCGCCGGATCGGCCGGCATTTCGGCGACGAACTCGCCCGCGACGTGGTCGCCGGCCAGTTCGATCGCGGCGACGTTGCCCGCCTTCACCTGCGAGACGAACTCGTCGTAGCGGATCAGTGTGCGGCCGGTGGTGGCCTGGCCGGAAAGGAAGGTGGCGAGGGCCACGGCGGCCAGGATGAGCAACGCCACCATCGGCATGCCGAGCGGCTTGCCGAAGACGGGCGGGATATTGGAGGGGCCTTTGGGCCGGGGGGCAGTTTCCATGAGCAGCAGGCTAAGGGGGCGAGGAAAAAAGCGACCAGACAGTGTAGTGTATGCGGCTGGGCCGCAAGGACGCGGTCCTTACTTTGAGTCGCCCTCCGCCCCGCGTGAACGAGCCGTGTCCAGCGATTCCGGCAGCATCCGCCCGCGGAAGTTCGGCGTCGTGGCAATCACGCACCGCGACGGGCGGTTTCTCACGATTCGGCGCGGCCCCACCGTGGCCGCCGGCGGCACGATCTGCTTCCCCGGAGGGCACATCGAGCCGGGTGAGCGGGAGGACGAGGCCGTCGTTCGCGAGTGCCACGAGGAGGTGGCCGCCCGGGTCGAGGCCGTCGAGTGCGTGTGGCGGAATGTCACCGACTGGGGCACGTCGCTCGCGTGGTGGACCGTGAGGTTCGTCGGCGCGGAGCACGAACTCGTGCCGCATCCGGTGGAGGTGAGCGAGATTCTCTGGCTCTCGGCCCAGGAGATGCTCGAGCACCCCGACCTGTTGCAGGGCAACCGCCTGTTCCTCGAGGCGGTGATCGAGGGCCGGTTCAAGGTGTGACCGCCAGTCCCGATAGAAGCCCCCAGGCGCGAGCCGGGGGATCGCGGCTGCAACGATTCCCGACAACCTATCCCCTCGCTTGCGCTCAGGGCTTGTATTGGGCGATAGAAGCCCCCAGGCGCGAGCCGGGGGATCGCGCGACGCTGGACACACGATCCCCTCGCTTGCGCTCAGGGCTTGTATTGGGCGATAGAAGCCCCCAGGCGCGAGCCGGGGGATCTGCCGCGGCGGCGACGGTTACTCGCCGGTGTCGCGTTTGAAAATGATGCCGGGCGGCTCCTGCGGTGGCGGGAGCTGTGGCGGGTTGGCGGCGGCGTCGAGGAGGTTGCGGAAGCGGTTGGGCTTCGGAGCCTGCGGTTCCGCGATGGTGGCGGAGGCGGGCGTGACCGCCGGGTCGAACATCCCGGGGCGGTCGGCAGCGCGAACCGCTGCGAGCCAGCCTTCGAGCGTGGTCCGCTCCTGGGGCGAGAGCGGCGAGGCCACGAGTCCGTTGCGGCCTGCCGTGGTCGGGTGCTTGACGGAGAGCGTGGCCACGAGTTGCTGCGGATCGCGGTCGGCCCCCACCGCCTCGAGAAACGCCGCGAGATTCGCGAGCGTCGTCGTGCGGTCGAGGTTGGCGTTGCCGTAGCCGCGGCGGAGCTGGAGTGCGGGCGACGCGGGGCCACCGTGACAGGCGCCGGCAGCGCACTTGTTGAGCAAGAGCGGCTGCACGTGCCGCGTGAATTTGGCCACCAGATGGGGCGGCATCTCGGCCGCACCCGCCGGCAAGGCTGCCACGAGGCAGACTGCGAGCCACAGGCGTGGCAGTCGACGCGGCGTGTGGGTGAGGGGTGAGGGGCGCATGGTCGCTGGGCGGAGCCAGTCGGAGGGGGAGACGGTAGGCCCGCCGTGCCGTGGGTTCAAGGCTGATCTATCGCATCGTGCGGGGCCGGCGAATGCCGTTGTGAGCCTCCGCAAACCCTATTTACACTTCGGGCGGCGAAACAACGGCATGTGAAACAGACACCCTGGCGGAGAGATGCGGCATGGAAAAGACGTTCGTGATGTTCAAGCCCGACTGCCTCGAGCGCGGGCTCGTGGGGCGGATCCTGACGCGATTCGAGGAGAAGGGGCTGCGGCTGCTGGCCATGAAGATGCTGCGGATCACGCCCGCAATGGCCAAGCAACACTATGCCGAGCACGTCGAGAAGCCGTTCTATCCGGGGCTCGAGGAGTTCATCACCGCCTCACCGGTGGTGGCGGCCGTGTTCGGCGGGCCGGAGGTGATTCGCGTGGTCCGTGAGATGCTCGGTGCGACGAGCGGCCTCAAGGCCGCGGCCGGCACGATCCGCGGCGACTATAGCGCGAGCCGGCAGATGAACCTCGTGCACGCCTCCGACTCGCCCGAGTCGGCCGACCGCGAGATCACGATCTACTTCACGCCCGCCGAGATCCTGTCGTGGGATCCGTCGCTGGCCTGCTGGTTCCAAGCCCCCGGCGAGATCTGAGCTCCTCCATGGGTGTTTTGGTCTTCGGGCATCGGAATCCAGACACCGACGCCATCTGTTCCGCGATCGCCTACGCCGACCTGCTCCAGCAGACGACGCGGCCCGATGCCGTGGCGGCCTGCTGCGGCCCGCCGAACAAGCGGACGGAGTACGTGCTCAAGCGGGCCGGCCTGCCCGCGCCGCGGCTCGTCATGGACGTGCGGCCGCAGGTGGAGGACGTCTGCCGCCGTGGTGTCGTCACGGCTTCGTTCGGCGACGTCTTCTACGAGGCCTATCAGCGAATGAAGGAGGGGGACCTCCGGGCGATCCCCGTGGTGGACGACCGCCGGCAGGTGGTGGGCGTGCTCTCGGTGCTCGACCTGATGGACCTGTTCTTCAACGAGGCGGCCGACGTCACGCTCGCGCGGACGGTGTCGTCGAGCCTGCAGAAAATGTGCGATGTGCTCGGCGGCACGCTCCTGCATGCGGTCGAGCCCGATCGGCGGGATGAGCTGCTCGTGATGGTCGGGGCGATGAGCGCCGAGGGCTTCACCGAGCGGATGCAGCGGTACCCGAGCGAGCGGCTGATCGTCGTCTGCGGCGATCGGCCCACGATCCAGCTGCCGGCGATCGAGCAGGGCGTGCGGGCGATGGTGATCACCGGCGGCTTCAAGGTGACGAGCGGCCTGATCGAGCTGGCGAAGGCCCGGGGCGTGTCGCTGATCCTGAGTCCATTCGACACGGTCAACACGACGCTGCGGCTCAAGTCGTCGCAGTTCATCGACCCGGTGGTGGCCCGCGACGTGATCACGGTGCCGGGCCGGGCCACGGTGGCCGAGGCCCGCGAGCTCGTCGAGCGATCGACGCAGCCGGTGTTTCCGGTGGTGGGCGACGACGGCACGCTCGTGGGGCTGGCGTTCAAGACCGACCTGATCAATCCGCCGAAGCCGCAACTCGTGCTCGTCGATCACAACGAGCTGGGGCAGGCGGTGGCCGGGGCCGACGAGGCCGAGATCGTGGAGGTGCTCGATCACCATCGGCTGGGTGGCGGGCTCAAGAGCACGCAGCCGATCCGGTTCATCAACGAGCCGGTTGGCTCCACCTGCACGCTCGTGGCCCGGCAGTTTCGGGCGGCGGGCATCCTGCCGAAGCCGGGCATCGCGCTCTGCATGGCGTCGGGCATCATCTCCGACACGCTCAACCTGCGGTCCCCCACGACCACCGACGTCGATCGCGACATCCTCGGCTGGCTGAAGGGGCTTTGTGGCGCGGACCTCGACGCCTATGCCCGCGAGTTCTTCGAGATCGGCTCGGCCCTGCGGTCGAGCACGCCGGCCGAGGTGATTCGGGAGGACTGCAAGGAGTTCTCGGAGCAGGGGGTGCGGTTCTCGATCTCGCAGATCGAGGAGAACGGCTTCGACCTCTTTTGGGAGCGAAAGGACGACCTCCGCGGGGCGCTCGAGGAGTTTGCGAAGCGCAACAAGCTGGCGTTTTCGGCGCTGCTCGTGACCGACGTCGTGACGAACGGCTCGCTCCTGCTGCTCTCGCAGGAGTCGGACGCCTGGGAAGACGTCAATTACCCGCGGCTCGACCGCGGGCTCTATTCGCTGAAGAACGTGGTGAGCCGCAAGAAGCAGTTGCTGCCACTGATCACGCAGATCATCCAGGCATCGGCGTAGAGACGATCACCCCGCCCCATACAAGCCCTGAGCGCGAGCGAGGGGATGGCGTCTGGCGTTGCGCGATTCCCCATCACGTCTCACCGCAACTTCCCCGCCGGCGTATCCGCGGCGAGCCGCTCGATCATGTCGCGGCAGGCCCGATCGACGGCGGTCTGCCACTGCCCGTCGGCGAGCCCCGCGTTCATCTCCGGCCGCGCGTGGGCGAAGATCACGTCGCGAGCACTCACGATCAGCGCCCCGAGTCCATCGGCATGAAACGCCGTCTGCACGTCCGAGGCCCGGCCCCCCTGTCGCCCGAAGCCGGGCACGAGCAGCCAGGTGTGCGGCATCGCCGCCCGCAGTTCGTCGAGCTGCTTCGGCCACGTGGCCCCCACCACCGCGCCCACCGCCCCGTAGCGGCCGCCGGCAGCCGTCCGCGTCGCGAGCTGTTCCACGCCCGCGGCCACATGCTCGTAGATCGTCTTGCCGTCGCACCGCAGGTCCTGGAAATCCTTGCTGCCGGGGTTCGACGTCTTCACGAGCACGAAGAGTCCGGCGTGTCGCGCCTCGGCCGTCTTCACGAAGGGTTCGACCGAGTCGAGGCCGAGGTAGGGATTCACGGTGAGGGCGTCGGCCGCCCAGGGGCCCGAGAGCCAGCCATCGGCATAGGCCTCGGCGGTGGAGCCGATGTCGCCCCGCTTGCCGTCGGCGAGCACGAGGAGCTGCTTCGATCGCGCGTGTTCGATGACCTCGGCGAGCGCCGTCATCCCGTGTGGGCCGAGGGCCTCGAAGCAGGCGAGTTGCGGCTTCACGATCGGCACGAGTGGTGCGACGACGTCGATCACCTCGCAGCAGAAGCGGGCGAAGATGGCGGCGAGCGGCTTGGGCTCGAGGGTCGCGGCCGCGGCCAGCGCCGGCGGTAGTGATTCACGCCGCGGGTCGAGCCCGATGCAGGCGGGGGTGCGGCGGGACGTGATGGCGGCGGCGAGCCGGTGGGCGAAGGCGGTCATCGGATGCGGTTCCGGAGGGGGCCGAGGCGGGCGGCCGCGGGGGCCGACGTCGCACAAGTGTGTCGATCCGGGGAAGGATTGGCGAGGGGCGGTGGTGAACCGGCGAATCATCGTAGTCCCGTGGGCCGTTGGCATCCGCGGTCAACGCGGCCGTAGACTTCATGGAGGCCGCAGGGAGCCGTCGTGCGGCCGGAAGGGGCGAGGATGCCGAGGCGCACTCGAAACTCGCGGAGGTGTGTGATGGGATTGGGACATGTCGATCCGAATCGGCTGGGGATCGTGTCGGCGGTGATGCTCACGGGCTGGCATGCAATCTGGCTGGCGCTCGTGGCGGCGGGGCAGGCGCAGCGGGTTGCCGACTTCGTGCTGCGGATGCACGCGATGAAGTCGGAGGTGGTGGTGGAGCCGTTCGATCCGGGGCTGGCGGCGCTGTTGCTCGTGGCCACGGCGGTGTTGGGCTATGCGGGGGGCGCGGCGGCGGCTGCGCTCTGGAACTGGCTGGGGTCGGTGGCGCCGGCGGGGCGTGCCACGGGCAAGGCGGGCGTATCGGCCCGGGTGTGACGGCCGCGGGCAACTCGTGTTGAAGCCCGGGGGGCGTTGTGCCATAGTGTGTTGGTCGTGGGGCGGCGGTGCCGTTTGGCACTGTCGTCCCGCGGCGGTTTCGGGGCGTGGCGCAGTCTGGCTAGCGCGCTTGACTGGGGGTCAAGAGGTCGCAGGTTCAAGTCCTGTCGCCCCGACTGGTTCGAAAAGCCTTGCCGCGAAAGCGGTTCGGATACCTGCCGACGGTCGGCAGTGCCTTCGGGAATCCCAAGTTATTGGGTCAGTTTATTGGGTCTGACCCAATAAACGTTTCCGGAGGTGCTTTCATGCCACGCCGACGACAAGGTTCCGTCCCGTCTCTTCAGCTTCACAAGGCCAGCGGTCGCGCCCGCGTTTGGATCAAGGGCCGCGATTATTGGCTCGGCAAGTGGGGCTCCCCCGAAGCCCAACTGGCCTACAACCGGCTTATCGCCGAGTACCTGGCCACAGGCCGAATCGACACGACGCGGCCCGAGCCCGTCGTTGAGCCGGTCACCGAGGTCGTCGTCAGTCCTGCACGGCCGACTGTTGCCCGGCAGACACCGCCCGTGGAAGAGGGCCGCACCTCCGACGCCCTCACCGTGATCGAACTCGTCTCGCTCTACCTCGAGTATTGCCAGACCTACTACCGCGACCCATCCGGCAAGCAGACGAGCACGTATGGCAACGCGCTTCAGGCGTCGCGGGCCCTGCGTCCCTTCGACGACACGCTCGCTTCGAGCTTCGGTCCCAAGCGGCTCGGCATGATCCGCGACTCCGAGGCGGCTGCCGGCCGGCCACGGGTGGGGTGCAACGCGATCCTCAAGCACGTCCGCCGCGTCTTCCAGTGGGCGGAGTCCCAGGAGCTTGTCCCACGCGGCACCTACAACTCGCTCAAGACGGTCGAGCCGCTCAAGAAGGGGCGGACCGTGGCCCCCGAACTGCCACCGGTGAAACCAATCGACGAGGAGATCGTCGAGGCGACCCTGCCGTATCTCGCCGATGTGGTGGCAGACATGATCCGGTTTCAGCGGCTCACGGGCTCGCGGCCTGGTGAGGTGTGTGGCTTGCGGCCCGCCGACATCGACCGCGGCGGGCCCACGTGGAAGTGGCAGCCACCGAATCACAAGAACAGCTGGCGCGACGGCGACCGCGTGATCATGATCGGCCCACGGGCCCAGAAGCTCATCCAGAAGTATCTGCTACGAGATGCGGAGGCGTATTGCTTCTCGCCGAAGGAAGCCGAGCGGAGACGGAGTGCCCTGCGGCGGCTGGCGAGAAAGTCGCCGCTCACGCCATCGCAGCGGAAGCGGAAGCCAAAGCGTCACGGTCGCCGGCGGCCGCGCGATGCCTACGACACTGCGTCGTACCGCCACGCGATCACGCGCGCGGTAGGGCTGCTCAACAAGGCCCGCAAGGAGGAAGACCCGAAGGCCACGCCGATCCCCGACTGGTCGCCCAACCAGCTGCGGCACGCCGCCGCCACCGAGATCCGGAAGAAGTTCGGCCTCGAGGCAGCACAGGTGGTCCTCGGTCACTCGACCGCCGACATCACACAGGTTTACGCTGAGCGGAATCAGGCGCTGGCCGCGCAGGTGATCCGGCAGATCGGCTAGCCGCCGTGCCCGGTTGCCTTGGCCGCGATCGCTTCGTGACCCCCGTCAGCTCATCGACGCGGCGTCGGGCCGCCTCGATCTGGCTCTGCCGGCGTTCGTTGTGCCGCATGACGTGCGCCGGGGGCTTTGGCGATGTGGCCGGAGGGTACGGTTGGCCATTCGGCCGGCGTCGCGTGGACGCATCGATGAACTCATCGATGGCGGCGGCCGTGACGTATCGCTTGCCGCCGATACAGATACTCTCGAGCGTCACGCCCTTGCAGCCCTTCAAGCACCAACGCCAGAGCGTCGAGACATGCGGCGTCTCGCCGGTGATCTTGGCGAGATAGGCGGCCGCGTCGGGCAGCGACATCGGCCGGTCGTAGGCCAAATGCTTGAGTGACTGCGGGCAGCATCGATCCGGGAACGCGGCCTTCCGAGGACGTCGGGGGTTGGTCATGATTCACCTTCCTTTCTGCAGCGGGGGCAGCCCGCACGGATTCACTCGTCGATCTCCTCACGCCGCCACTTCTTGCTTCCGCCGAACCGCACGTGCTGGGAGACGTCGCCACGGACGAGGTAGCGGCACCAGGTGCGGCGGGCCACACGCCGCTTATGGGGAGGCGTTGTCCTGTTCACGGCGGCCGAGAGTGACGATCACGTACTTGTTGTCCTCTTTCATCACCGTAATGAAAAAGGAGAAGGATTCGGCCCCCTCGGCTCGGCCGGCGATGTCCCAGCCGCGATTACCCGTTTCATCGGTCGCGAGCGCATGAGAGTCGGCCCAGGTCACGGTCGCACCCTTGAAGCGTGGCACCACGTACTTGCGATAACTTTCAGTGAGTTGCCGCAGATCGGAGTTTCGAACGGTCTTCTCGCTTGTAATCGCGATCATGCGATCGACATTTCCCGCCTTCGCGTGCCTGACGAATTCCTGGGCCGCGGCGACGTACTGTTTCTGTTCCGAAGCGGGCTGGGGCACCTCGATCGACCAGGTGGCTCCCCCGGCTCCGTCCTCGAGGAAGCGGATGTCGATGGCGGCGGAAACTCCACCGTTTGAAACGACCCATCGTTCCGTCCATGCTCGTGAGCCAGGCGGCCCCTGAGGCAATTCAGTCACATATGGCAGGGCCTTTTCGATCGGCTTGATGCCGAGGGTGCCGGCGACGGCACTCACGCCGAGAGCCGAATCGGCGAGCAGCTTGGGGTTGGCAAGCGTCCCTCTTTGGATGACGCCGGGCGGAAGTTTTTCGGGCTGCTCTGGTTCAGTGGCAGTGCCGCGCGCGGGGGTTTGCTCGACCAAAGGCAAGGCAGGATCTGCGGCCTGTGCAGGTCCCGCCAGTGCGACCAACAGTACTACAACACGTTTCACGGAATCCTCGAGATAGTGAAGGGTAACCTGGTCGAACGTGGTTGCCGTCGCCTTGCGACGAAGATGGAGCACGATTGCTCGCGAGTCTATCTTTCGTCGTGCGATATCCTTATTCATGGACGAGGCCTCTCGTCGTCTGCCCCCTCCAGCTTGGCTCTGAGCCAGGCTTTGAGGACTTCCATGGGATAGAGCGTGACGTGGTCGAGCCGGATGCACTTGATCTCACCAGCCCGCGAGAGCCGGGCGAGCGTCGACGTGCTGAGCCCGAGTACCTTGGCCGCATCCCTGGGGCGGAGCATGAGGCGGCGAGGGCCTCCGGTGGATTTGTCACCGCGGAAGAACGGGTTTTCCTTCGGGATTCTTGCGGGAGAGCGGGGGAAACGGGGCCGAAGCGGTGACTCGCGGTCTCTCATGAACGACTCCTTCCAGCGATGCGACAGGCGATCCATGAAGGCTCAGAACGCGTCATGAATCGCTCGTTTTTGAACATGGGTTCACATCCTAAGGGCATGGGTTCAGGTCCCGCAGCACATTTTGTTGGCCCCGGATCCGCCCGCCCTTGCAACCGCGGGGGCAACCATCCCCAGGTGGTGGATATGCTGTGTTTCCGGGCCCCTCTGGTGCCATAACTTCGTTTCGCCCGTGTTTGGCGAAGTTGTGGCACCACTCACGATCACCAGCAGCCGGGTCAGCGAGACAGGGGGCAGGGCTGGGCGGATGACGAAGTGG
>CAMCPF010000046.1 GCA_945876515.1 Candidatus Kuenenia stuttgartensis | reverse complement strand
GGCCGCGGTCTCGCGTGGGTGCTGGCCGCCCCGCTGGCAGCCGTTCTGCCGGTGGTCGGCAGCGCCGAGGATCTGCCCCCGCCGGCACCAGCACCGTCCGAGACCGACGCCCGCCGGGTGATCCAGGAAGCGATCGAGCGGGCAGCGGCCCAGCCCGCGGACGGGCAACCTGTCCAGCCCCCGGCAGCCCGCGGGCTGCCTGCGGCTCCCGCCGGCGAACCGGAAGGCCTCGCCCTGGCGCGAGTCTCGGCGGAGGTCGCCGCCCGGCAACTCGAGGCCAAGCGGCTTGCCCAGAAGTCGCCCGGCGACGCGCTCGCGCTGCTCGACGACCTGGCCAAGAGCCTCGCCACGCAGCCGCTGCCGGACGAGGCCCGCGACCGCCTGCTCCGCCGCATCGAGCGGACCCGGCAGGACATCGAGGAGGCGACCGGCAAGCGGCGGGCCGAGCTCGCCCTGGAGAAGCAAAACGAGCAGATCGAAGGGGAGATCGACCGCGAGCGGGCCCGCCGAGTCGAGGTCGATCAGCGGATCGCCATGCTCGTGGAGGAATACAACACGCTGGTCGATGAGCAGCGGTTTCCGGAGGCCGAGGCCGTGGCCAAAAAGGCGGGCCAGTTGGCCCCCGACAATGCGGTGGTGCGACAGTTGCTCGCCCAGAGCCGCACGATCCGCCGGCTCGACACCCAGCGATCGATCGACAGCGAAAATCAGGGCGGATTTCTCGACGTGGTCGAGGACGTTGGCCGCTCGGCCAGGCCCATGGCCGGCTCCATCGAGTTTCCCAGCACCCGCGAGTGGGCCGACCTGACGAAGTCCCGGACGGAGCGGCTCGCCGAGGGCCGCAGCCGCGTCACCGCCGCCGAGATCGAGATCCAAAAGAAGCTCGAAGAGAAGGTCCGGCCCGCCTTCCGCGAGCAGCCGCTGGCCGCCGTGCTCGACGCCCTCTCGAAGCAAGCCGGCGTCGCGATCCACATCGACATGGTGGGCCTCGAGCAGGAAGCGGTCGGCAGCGACACGCCCGTGACCCTCTCGCTCGACCAGCCGATTTCGCTCAAGAGTGCGCTCAAGCTCCTGCTCGAGCCCCTCCACCTGGGCTACGTGGTGCGGGACGAGGTGCTCAAGATCACGAGCCCGCGGCTCGTGAAGGGAGACGTGTACGCGGTCACCTATCCCGTGGCCGACCTCGTGCTGCCCATTCCGAACTTCTCTTCGGACGGCCTCGGCATCACTGGTGCCCTGCGCGACGGCTACGAGCAGGCCGCCCTGCGCAACTCGCTCTCCGTCCAGGTGGGCCCCCCGCCCGCCGGGATTCCGGTCGCCCAAGGGGGCGAGGCGGCGATGGCCCCCACGGCGCTGGCTCAGTTTCAGGGAGGCGGCGGACCGCCCACGACCGGGTCCACCCCGTCGATTCCCTTCGGTCCGCCATCCATCGGCGGCGGCCAGCAGAACTTCCAGCCGCTGATCGACCTGATCCAGAGCACGGTGGCCGCCGACACCTGGGACACGGTGGGCGGCCCGGGCGCAATCCGGCCGTTCGAAACGAACCTCAGCCTCGTGATCAGCCAAACGCAGGAGGTGCACGACGAGATCGCCGACCTGCTGGAGCAGCTCCGCCGGCTGCAGGACCTCCAGGTCACGATCGAGGTCCGATTCATCACGCTGAACGACACCTTCTTCGAGCGGATCGGAGTCGATTTCGACTTCAACATCCAAAGCGGCGTCAACCAACCGCTCAACATGACCGCGATCCCAAACCAGCAGAACGGCTCCACGTCGCCGCTGGCACAGGGCATCGCCGCGTCCCCAGGCGGGCCCTCCCAGGTGATCGGCCTCGACAACTCGGGCAACCCTGGAGTGGCCCTCGGTCCGGAGGTCGGTCAGCAGGGGGGCGTGGGGCAGCAGAATCAACTGATCCGCCGGCGACAGAGCTTCTTCTCGATCCCGTTCCGGCAGAACAGCTTCGGCAGCGCCACTGTGCCGTCCTTGCCCGGCCTGCCAGACCCCGCGACCTCGGCGGCCAACTTCGGCTTCGCGATCCTCTCCGACATCGAGGCCTACTTCCTGATCCAGGCGGCCCAGGGAAACACCCGGTCGAATGTGATGCAGGCCCCGAAGGTGACGCTCTTCAACGGCCAGCAGGCATTCGTTTCCGACACCCGTCAGCGGCCGTTCGTGACGGCCGTGGTGCCGGTCGTGGGTGACTTCTCCGCCGCCCAGCAGCCGGTGATCACCGTCCTCAACGAGGGCACGGCCGTGAACGTGCAAGCGGTCGTCTCCAACGACCGGCGGTTCGTGCGGCTGACGCTCGTGCCCTTCTTCTCGCAGATCGGCCGCGTCGAGCAGTTCCAGTTCGAGGGTTCGCGGTCGACGAAGTCCAAGAGCAGCGACGAAAAGTCGGGGGCCGACGTGGACGTGCCGGGCGTCGATGGCCTGGCTGGCCTGACCAACGGCCAGGCTTCGGCGGCCGAACTCGAGGTGCAGTCCAACGGCACCACGATCCAGCTGCCGGAGTTCCTGTTCACGACCGTGACGACCACCGTCAGCGTGCCCGACGGCGGCACCGTGCTGCTGGGCGGCATCAAGCGGCTCCGCGAGGGCCGCAACGAGTTCGGCGTGCCGATCCTCTCGAAGATCCCCTACATCAACCGCCTCTTCAAGAACGTGGGCCTGGGCCGCACGACCGACAGCCTGATGCTGATGGTCACCCCGCGGATCATCATCCAGGAGGAGGAGGAAGAGCGGCTGCTGGGAACGAGGCAGCCGTGACCCCGGCGCCCGTGCGATATTGCTTGGTCGCCGGCAGCGTGCTCGGCGGTGTCGCGGTGGCGGCCGGAGCCTTCGGCGCCCACGGCCTGGCCGCCATGCTCGCCGCGAGTGGCCAGGCAGCCAACTGGCAAACGGCCTGCACGTACTGCATGTATCACGCGCTGGGCCTGATCGCGGCCGGCCTCGTGGCCAGCCGACGCCGGCCGCCCTGTCGCCTGGCCACGGCCGCGGGATGGTGTTTCTTCTTCGGCACGCTGATCTTCAGCGGCTGCCTGGCGGCACTCGCCCTCTCGGAGATCAAGATCCTTGGCGCGGTCGTGCCGATCGGTGGTGCGTTGATGATCGCCGGCTGGGCACTCCTGGCGACCGCCGCTGCCCGGTTGCCTGCGGCCGAGTGACCCTCCCGACCGGCCGCTACTCGAACACTTTTTCAGTGGGGGCGTCGGCCGGTGGCGGTGCGTCTCCCCCTTCGGCCATGGCTGGAGCGTCACCATCTTCGGCGGGAACCGCTTCCCGTTCCGCCGGCAGTTCCACCGGGTCGGCAACCTCGGTGGGCTCCGGTTCCTCAGCTCGCATTTCTGGCTCCGGCTCCGTGGTCGCCGGCTCGGTGTTCTCTGGCTCCGTCGCCTCCGGCTCCGATGTCTCCGGCGATGTCGCTGCCGGGTCGGCTTCGGGCAGGGTCGCAGCGGGTGCGGCCACTTCCTCGGCGGGTTCGGCCGGAGTCGCCGGGAGTTCCTCGCCGAACTTCGGCAGCGGGTCCGGCGACAGTCCTGCGGGCCGCCGCTGCCGCAGCATTTCCGTCTGTCGCGACTCGATGTCCGAATAGCGTCGCTCCACGGCCTGCCGCCGCTGCTCAAGCCCCGCCACGCGGGCGCGGACACGATGCCGCTCGAGCGCCAGACGATCAGGCCCCTGCACCCGCTCGAGCGACCGCGAGACGGCCCAGTCGCCCGCAGCCTCCGTCTCCCGGGTGGCGGCGGTGGAAAAGTCGGCCTCGGCCTCGTCGAGCCGGCCGAGCTTGAGGGCCGCCAGACCGCGGAAATACCAGGCCCGCGGATCACGGGTGCCCGCCTCGATGGCCTGCGTCAGGTCGTCGTAGGCCCGCTGGGCATCCCCGGAGAAGTAGGCGTGAACGCCGCCACCGTAGGCGCGAGCCAACGCCGTCACCTCGGTCATCGCCGGCTCGGCCCGGACGGTCGCGGGTGGGCCGCCCATGGCGACGACCAACGCGGCGAGGCCGATGGCCCCGCTCACCGAACTCCGTGACTCCCGAGCGATCGCGGGCATGCCGTTTCTCCTCTCACGCGACGACCGGCCGGCCATCGCTGTCTGACCTGATCTTATCGTCGATTTCCAGCCGCGTGGCCCGCCCCCGCCAGACGGCGCCGCCACGACCGGCATGACCGGCCCTCAGTGAGGCCGCAGGGTTTGCCCGTCCCCGGCAGCCCCCCGGGCCGCCGCATGCCGGCGAAAGGTCGGCTCGTCGAGAAACACGGCCGCCCGGACCAGGCCGAGCATCACCGACTCCTCCGGCCAGCCCAGCGCCCCGAGCAGCAGGTCAAACTCGGCCGGCGGGCAGGAGCCCTTGAGGTCCACGAGCAGCACGCGGCCCGCCCGTTCGAACAGGTTGCCATCGATCTGCCAGGGACAATCGGCCACCGGGCTCGTCCAGACGAACGCGCCGTCTGGCTCGACGAACATCCGCGGCAGACTCGCAAGCCGCTCCAGCGCCTCGTCGAAGCCGATGGCAAGCGGCCGGGCAAGCGCATCGCGGCTCGCGCTCAGGATCGGCCACGATCCCCACTCGTCGACGTGCTCGCCGGCCACGGCGGCCTGATCGGGGTGGCGGTGGAGTACCGCTTCGAAGGCGTAGAGTTCGCGGGCCGGCGAACCGCTGGCGGCGGTCATGAAGCCTCCACGCTCTCCCGCACCCACGCGGCGTACGCGGCGGTCGCATCGATGGTCGCGACCGTCACCTGCGGCGTCTCGTAGGGATGCCCGGTCGCAATCGCCTCGACGCAGGCGGCACGACGGCCGGGCGTGGTCTTGCAGGTGCACCGCCATTCCTCGGCGGTCTCCACCGCCGCCTGCCAGCGATAGGTGCTGAGCACCGGGCCATCGATCTGCACGCAGGCGGCGAGCCACCCGGCCACGAGTCGCTCGGCGCAGGAGACGGCCTCCTGCCGCGACCCGAACGTGGTGCGGACCTCGACGATCCCCGATTCGAGCACGATGTCTGGGGGACGGGCCATGGCAGCCTCCTCACGGGCCCGCATCATGCCGCATCGATGAAGTCGCGGCCAGGGGCGGCCGCTCCGACGGCGACCACCGCCGGCAACCGAGGGGCTGCGCCGAGCGACTCGCTCCACTCCACCCCGTCCGGCCGCTGACATGTGAGGGACGGCGACTCCGGGTTCGCCGACACCGCCGCGATCGACGCCGGGGCGACCCGGCCGGGGGCCGGAATGTCGAGCCGGCGAATCGGCTCGGAGACGGGGCGTTCGGCCTCGGCTCCGTCGAGCCAGGCGGCGAGGTCACCCAGGGCGTCAAACTCGGTCTCGCAGGTGGGCAACTCGTGGATGGCGGCCCGATGCCAGGCGGCGACGGCCCGCCTCCACGGCGCCCAGACTCGCCCTCGCGCCCACCCTTCGTGATCGATGCCCCGGAGCAACGCGGGCCACCGTGAGGGCCGCGCGGCCGCCAGTGCCGTCAGCCGCGGCCGCACCCGGGGCCAGAGATCGGTGTCACCTCGCACGGTCGCCGCGAATCGCACCACCAAGTCGGTCATCAGGCTTTCGGCGAGCGTTGGCTGCCGTCCGCCCCGGCCGGTCGCCGCTGCCGCTCGGTGCGTCAGCGGATCGAGATCATGGCCGTGCCGCACCTGGCAATGGCCGTCGGACCACTGCTCGCCGGTCGCGATCCCGAACCGGGCCGCGGCCGCGGCATGGTCGGTGAGCCAGGCGTCACGGTCGCCGGCCAGCAGGACGGGCCGGACGATGACGCCCTGCACCGCCCACTCCGACGGACGGTCCCGTGGCGTTGCCGCCGGCACGGGCAACCCCGCCCGCGCCCAGCGGGCGACGGTTTGCAGCACGGGCCGCGCGGCTCGAGCCGATGCCAGGGCGACGCTGGCTCGGGCCTCCTCGGCGCGGGCTCCGCCGTGCCAGGGCCGTTCCCGACCGGCCCACGTGTCCGAGAGGAGCCAATCGAAGGTGTCACCGGCGAAGACGAGCTCGACGGCATCGACAGGCCGATACCCGCCATCTCGGCACCATCCGGCCCGCACGACCGCCCTCCGGATCGCCTCGGTCCAGACGGTCGCCCGCCCCCCCCGCGAGTCCGCGAGCGAGCCGTCGCCGATGCCCCAGTTGGCCGTGACCGCAAGCATGGTTGCGCCGCTCCCTGCCCGACTTGTCGGCGGCTTGGGCGATCGGGCTTGCGGGCGGTGGCGAAAACGACCGATCCGGCCGGCGAGTCTGCGGGCTGAGGCGGTCGTATGGCGCTCAGGGACCCGCCAGGCTGGCCCGGGCCGCGCGCGTAATCGCCAGCACCGCGGGGTGCGCCAGCCGCTTCTCCATGGAGATGGCGTAGACCCGTTCCCGGAGGCGTTCCTCGCGGCCCACCACCTCGACCCCATACATCCGCTGCACGTCGTCTTCCACCGCTGTCGGGGCCAGAAAAAGCCCCTCCCCGCAGCTGCCGAAGGCCTTCAGGAGCGCGCTGTCTGAAAACTCACCCCTGATCAGGGGTCGGATCTCGATCTCGTCGAGCCACTGATCCATGGCCCGCCGCAGGGCGGCGTTGCCGGCGGGCACCAACAGCGGTGCGCCGGCGAGCGACCGGGGAAACCCGGGGCGATACCGTGCCGCCAGGGCCGCCGTGCCGAACAGGGTCACGCCGCAGTCGCCGAGCGGATGGTTGAACACCCGCAGACCGAGCCGCGGATTGGCTGGATAGTCGCTGATCACCAGATCCAACTCGTGCAGGGTGAGCTGGGCGAGCAGCCGATCGGGATCCCCGTCGACGCATGAAATATGCACATCTTCGGGAAGCTGGAGGGCCGGCTCGAGCAGCCGGTGCACGATCAGTTTTGAGAGGGTGTCGGCGACGCCGACGGTGAACCGCAGACCGCCCCCGGTCGCCCGCCCGGCGACCGCGTCCTCGAGTTCGCGGCCGAGCGAAAAAATCTCGTCGGCATAGCGATAGACGAGTTGGCCCGTCTCGGTGAGCGCGATCGACCGGCCACGCCGCTCGAAGAGCTTGGCCTTGAGGGCCCGCTCGAGAGCCTTGATCTGCCCGCTGACCGTCGGCTGCGTCAGGTGCAGCTTGCGGCAGGCTGCGGCGATGCTGCCCTCGCGGGCCGTCGTCCAGAAATACAGCAGGTGGTGGTAGTTGAGCCAGTGCACGCCGCCTCAATCCATCGATTTTTTCGATGGATTATATCGAAACATTCTTGTTTGTCGAAGTGATTGGATCCTCCTAATGGTGACGATGAAAGCGGTTGGGCGGATCCGACCGCGCGTCTTACTGGAGCGGACACGATGGTTTGGACCATAAAAGCCCGCGGCGGCAAGCCGGTCCCTGAACTGGCGGCCCACGTCGAGAGGCGGCTCCGCTTCGCCCTGACCCGATTCAGCGGCCGGATCGGCCGCGTCAGCGTGTTCCTCGCCGACCAGAACGGCCCTCGGGGGGGCATCGACAAGACCTGCCGGATCGTCGTCCGCCTCCGAGAGGGGGGGGATGTGATAGCCGAGGTCAGCGACGTGGACTGGGAAGTCGCCGTCGAACGGGCAACCACGCGGATCGGCCACTCCACCGGCCGGGAACTGGCCCGTCGTCGCGCCGGGCGGCGAATCGGCCGCCCCGACTCCCGCCCCGCCAGTGATGCACCCGGAGCGGCTGCATGGTGACGGCGCTCGCCCACCCGCCGCACGACGAGGCACCCGCCGCCGGGCACGGGCCGCTGCATGCGCACGGCAAGAGCCCAGCCCAGCGGCTGATCGACCTCGCCCGGCTGGAATGGGGCGACGTGTTCACGCTCCTGGCGTTCGCGCTCGGCGTCGGCCTCTTGTCGCTCGTCGCGCCGGCCGCGATCGAGGCGCTCGTGAACACGGTCGCCTTCGGAATCCTGCTCTGGCCGGTGGTCGTGCTGGCGCTCGTGATGTTCACGCTGCTGATCGTATCGGCGGTGCTCCGGGCCATGCAGACCTACGTGGCGGAGTGCCTGCAGCGACGCCTGTTCGTCCGCACGGCCCTCGGCTTCGCCGACCGGCTCGCGCGCACGGGGATCGGCTCGTTCGACGGGGCCAACCGGGCCGATATCGTCAACCGGTTCTTCGAGGTTTCCTCGGGCCAGAAGTCGATCGCCACCCTGCTCGTCGAGGGGGTCGGCATCATCATGATGACGCTCGTGGGCCTGATCGTGCTCGCCTTCTACCATCCCGCCCTACTCACCTTCGCGCTGGTGATGGCCGGGGCCGTCGTGTTCCTGCTGGTCGTGCTCGGGATCGGCGGCGTGCGGACGAGCATCGCCGAGAGCTACGCGAAGTTCGACGTGGCCGCCTGGCTCGAGGAGGTGGCCCGCTGCCCGCACACCTTCCGCAGCGGCGAGGGGGCGATGCTGGCGCTCGAGCGGGCCGACCAACTCTCCGACCAGTACATCACTGCCCGCAAGCGGCATTTTGCCATCATCTGGCGGCAGACGCTTTTTGCCCTCTTGCTCGAAGCCGTCGGGAGCACCGTGCTCTTGGGCCTCGGGGGCTGGCTCGTGATCAACCGCCAGCTCACGCTCGGCCAACTCGTGGCCAGCGAACTGATCGTGACGCTCGTGCTTGTCGCACTCTCGAAAATCGGCAAGTACGTCGAAATCTTCTACGACCTCCAGGCCACGCTCGACAAGCTGGGCGTGCTCGACCGGCTGCCGCCGGAGCCAGCCGTTGGGGAGACGCCGCCGGCCGACGGTGGCCCGCTGGCGGTGGTGGCCGAACTGCCTGGCCCCCAGGGCCGGCTCCAGCGGCTGGAGCTTGCGGCCGGCGAGCGGGTGGCGATCGTCGGCCCGACCGGCAAGACCCCGCTGCTCGAGACGCTGGCGCTCCTGCGGCTGCCCCGGCACGGGCTCTTGGAACTCGACGGGATCGACGCCCGCCAGCTCGACCGTCCGGCCACGCGGCAGCAGATCGCCTTCCTGGGCCGGGCGGAGGTGTTCGCCGGCACGCTCGCCGAGAACATCCGGCTCGGCCGGACCGCCATCACAGGCGCCGACATCCGCCAGGCGCTCGATGCCGTCGGGCTGTCTGACCGCGTGGCCCGGCTCCCCGATGGCCTCGAGACCTCGCTGCCACCCGACGGCCGTCCCCTCTCCAACAACGAGTTGGGGCGGCTGGCCATCGCGCGGGCCGTCGTCGGCCGGCCCCGGCTGCTGCTGCTCGACGGGATTCTCGACGGGCTCGACCTCGACGCCTGTCCCGAACTCCTCGACACGCTCTTCGACACCGCAGCGCCCTGGACGCTCGTCGTCGTCAGCGTGCGGGACGACGTCCGCAGCCGGTGCGGGAGGCTGGTGGCATGGTCGTGACCCGCCAGCCGGTGCTGCCCGAGCGCGATGTGGTGAATCGCGCCTCGCTCGCCCATGCGCTGACGCCCCGCCCCGTGCGCTGGCTGGCCCGCCTCGTGTTCGCCATCTTCCTGGCAATCCCGTTCGCCCTGGCCTTCGTGCCCTGGCAGCAGACGGTCATGTGCCGCGGCACGATCGTGGCCTACGCGCCGGTCGAGCGGATGCAGGTGCTCACCGCCCGGGTCTCGGGGCAGGTGCGGACGTGGCACGTCGTGGAGGGAAGCCGCGTCAAGCAGAACGACCCGCTGGTGGACATCGAGGACAACGATCCGGAACTCGCGGCCCGACTCGAGGCCCAGCGGGCGTTTCTCACCGACCGCATTTCGGCGGCCCGCCAGGAGATGGCCGAACTGGCCGCGGCCGCCACGGCCCAGGAGGCGGCCCGTGATGCGGCGGTGAAGGCGGCCGAGGCCAACCGCGAGGCGGCCGTGCGGGTGATCCAGGTGGCCGAGCAGTCGAAGGCCAACGCCGCCTTCAACCAGGACTTCGAGCAAAACCGCTACGAAATGTTCGACGACCTGTTCACCAACCCGAAGTTCGGCGGCCTCGAGAGCAAGCTGTCCCGCGACGAGGCGCGGATGCGGGCCGACCGGGCCGTCACCGACACCGACAAGGCCGACGCCGAGATCGCCCGGGCCCGCGCCGCCCTGCTGACCCAGGAAGCCCTGCTCATCCAGGCCGATGCCGCCGGCCTCTCGGCCATCGCCGTTGCCAAGAGCAACCTCCGCAAGGCTGAGCAGAACCTGTTCTCGATCGAGCGGGAGATCCAGCAGGTTGACAACCAGATCGAGCGGTTCAAGGCCCGCCGCATCGTGGCGCCCTGCGACGGGGTGGTGTTTCGCGTCGCGGCCAACGTGAACCAGGGCGGCCAGTACGTCAAGGAAGGCGACGAGTTGTGCACGATCGTGCCCGACACCAACGACCGCGTCGCCGAGCTGTTCCTCGACGGTGTCGATGCGCCGATCGTGCTGGCCTACGCCGACCGCGAGCAGCAAATGCCCCATGTGCGGCTGCAGTTCGAGGGCTGGCCGGCGGTGCAGTTCTCGGGCTGGCCCGAGATGGCGATCGGCACCTTCGGCGGGAAGGTCCGGCAGGTGGACGCCGCCAGCGGGCTGGCGGGACAGTGCCGGATCCTCGTCGAGCCCGACGCGGTGATGCCCGGCGACGAGTGGCCCGACCCGGAGTTTCTCCGGCAGGGCAACCAGGTGATCGGCTGGGTGTTCTTGAACCGCGTCTCGCTCGGCTTCGAAATCTGGCGGCGGCTCAACGGCTTTCCGCCGGTGCTCGCGCCGGCCCCGAAGGCGAAGGACGACGCGCCCAAGCCACCCAAGATCAAGGTGGGGTGAGCCGCTCATGACTCCGCTCCGCCCTCCGAGAACACCGCTCCGCTGCTGGGCCGCAACCGCGCTCGCGCTGGCGACGTTGGCCGCCGTGGCCGCCGTGCCGCTGCCGCCGCCCGCCGGGCTGCCGCAGTCCGGCCCGGTGGCGGCCGACGGGCCGATCCCACCCTCGGCCCCCGGCGCTCCGGCGCTGGTGCCGCCCGCCGCCGCTCGGCTGCCCGCCAATCTGGACATCGACGACCGGCCCGAGCCGCTCACGCTCGCCGAGGTGCTCGAGAGCGTCCGCCGCCACTACCCGCTGCTCCAGGCGATCGAGCGGGAGCGGGGCGTCGCGGCCGGCCGGATGACCACCGCGCTGGGCGCCTTCGACACCAACGTCAACATGGCGGGCAACGCGCTGGCCCCCGGCACCTACGAGAACTACCGCTCCGACCTGGGGCTTTCTCAGTTGCTGCAGAGCGGCGGCATCCAGGTGTTCGGCGGCTACCGGACGGGCTTCGGCACGTTCCCCACCTACAACCTCAGCCAGAAGACGTCCGAAGTCGGTGAATTTCGGGGCGGGCTAACGATGCCCCTGGCCCGGGAA